>NZ_CP193898.1:2275000-2447500 GCF_050858885.1 Sporosarcina sp. A2
AAATCGTCTGCCCGAACTGTGGAAAAGAAACCAAAATGCTTGGCCGTGTAGATATGTGTGGACATTGTAGAGAACCACTTACAATGGACCCTACCCTTGAAGGAAAAGACTTTGATGAAATTTACAATAGACCTGATAAACGAAAAGGCTGAAACCAAAAACACGTACTTCTCTCAAACTAGAGAGAAGTACGTGTTTTTAGTTTGATTTAACAGCTTGGTTCTCACACGCAGGGCATACCCCATACACTTCTAATCGGTGAGACTTCACTTTAAAACCGGTCACATGGGATGCCAAACGCTCCACTTCTTCAAGCCCCGGATGATGAAAATCGACAATGCTTCCACACTCATCGCAAATGATGTGGTAGTGATCATGGGTTACAAAATCGAATCTGCTTGAAGCGTCTCCATACGTCAATTCCTTAACAAGGCCGGAGTTTCTGAAAACACGCAGATTATTGTAGACTGTCGCAACACTCATATTAGGGAAATCTTTTTCGAGTGCTTTGTAAATTTCATCCGCCGTTGGATGGGATTCAGAAGAAATGAGGAATTCCAAAATGGCATGTCGTTGCGGAGTAATTCGCACACCACTTTCCTTCAATGTGACAAGCGCATCCTTTAACATTGCACCAGGCATAACGAACACCTCTATTCCATAAAGATTACTTATTTATAATCATTATAATTAGTTTACTGAATTCGTTACCTGGTGTCAACCATTCGTGGTTATTCGAGAATACGCTACACTCAATAACCTCGTGCTGTCTCAATTACATTCTTATATTCTCCACTTTCTGAAATCCAAAGCGTCAAATTCTCTTTAAAGATCTCAAGCGCTCGTTCTATATACTTGGCTGACAATGCAGAAACGTGAGGAGAAACCGTGCAATTCGCCAACTGCCATAACGGACTTTCCACCGGTAACGGTTCCTGTTCGAATACATCCAGCACTGCATGCCCAATCTCTTCTTGTTCTAGCGCTTCTACGATTACCTGCTCTTTCACCAAATCACCACGACCGAAGTTCATGAAGGTTGCTGTGTCCTTCATCTTTTGGAAATGGGACCCGTCTAATATCCATCGTGTCTCTTGAGTACTGGGCAACACAGAAATGACATAGTCTGCTTCAGGAAGATACGTATCAATATGAGAAAACGAAATATCCTCTGACATCCCATCATGAGCACTACCCGAACGGCTGCACCCAATCGTATGAACGCCGAATGCTTGCAACAGCCTACCGATTTCTCCACCTATTGCACCCGGTCCAAGAATCATAGCCTTAGATCCACGTAATTCACCGGATTTCATCTTTTCCCATACTTTTTGCTTTTGTTGCTCCTGTATAACAGGAAGTGCGCGATTCAGGGATAAAATGTGAGCTAGAACAGACTCCGCCATAGGTGTCTTATGAATACCACTCACATTTGTTACTAGAATACCGCGCTCTCCCAATTGTTGAAGTGGCATTTTGTCAACACCCGCAGAAGCAACCATTATCCATTTCACTTCTGTTAAAGTATCCAAAATCTCTTTAGTTAAATCCATCCCGTATGTAATAAGGATTGTTATGTTTTTATCTTTTGCGCCTTCAATCGTGTTAGAGAAATCAAAATGAATTTGTGGGAATTGCTCGACTAACTCCATCTGAAACTGCTCTTTGATCGGAAACGTGAACAATGCATTTATCACTTCACTTCACCATTCCCTTCATTAGATACATGCAGTAATGTTTCATGGACATCATCGATATGACCATCCACTTTAACTTTTCTCCATTCTTTAATAACAGTACCCGTTGGATCGATTAGGAAAGTGGAACGCTCCACACCCATGTATTCTTTGCCGAATGACTTTTTCAATTTCCATACA
This sequence comes from Sporosarcina sp. A2, assembly GCF_050858885.1. Lineage (GTDB taxonomy): Bacteria > Bacillota > Bacilli > Bacillales_A > Planococcaceae > Sporosarcina. Next base: position 2,276,878 of record NZ_CP193898.1, read on the forward strand.
CCATACTTCTCAGCAACCGCATGTTCTGTGTCAGCTAAAAGGGAGAATGGGAGTCCGTGCTTATCACTAAATTTAAGATGAGAGTCTTGCCCGTCAGGACTTACGCCTAATATCACCGCATCGAGTGCACTAAATTCAGGATGATTTTCTTTAAACGTTTGTGCTTCTAGCGTACACCCCGGTGTTGCGTCTTTCGGATAAAAGTAAAGAACTACGTACTTCTTTCCAGCATAATCGGACAGTGTAACTGCATTTCCGCTTTCATTTGGTAAAGTAAAATCTGGCGCGTGCAACCCTTCAAGCATTGACATTTCTCATTCCTCCTAAATAGTTTATTTCTTATAATAGTATCGGACTACTCCGTCTTTTTCAATTCCTTTGGTGTTTCGCTCATTATTAGGTAAAATAGAGAGGAACTGATTTGAACGGAGGAATAACAATGGAACGAACAAATTCAGAAACAATTTATGCAGAAGCGTGTGAACATATCGTGGGCGGCGTCAACAGTCCATCTAGAGGTTACAAAGCAGTCGGTGGCGGTGCCCCAACTGTGATGGAGCGCGCGCAAGGCCCTTATTTCTGGGATGTTGATGGAAATAAGTATATTGATTACTTAGGCGCATATGGGCCAATTATTACAGGGCATGCTCATCCACATATAACAGCAGCAATCACGAAAGCAGCTGAAAACGGATTATTATACGGAACACCTACGAAACATGAAGTGAAATTCGCTAAAATGGTGAAGGATGCCATTCCAGGGTTGGATAAAGTCCGCTTCGTCAATTCAGGTACTGAAGCAGTCATGACAACAATTCGAGTTTCAAGAGCGTATACTGGTCGTACGAAAATCATGAAATTCGCTGGATGTTACCATGGTCACTCTGACCTCGTTCTTGTTGCTGCCGGTTCAGGTCCAGCAACACTTGGGACACCAGACTCAGCAGGAGTTCCTAAAACTATCGCTGAAGAAGTCATCACCATTCCTTTCAATAATCCAGAAAGCTTCAAAGTCGCTATGGATAAATGGGGAGATGAGATTGCGTGTATCTTAGTCGAACCAATTGTCGGGAACTTTGGAATCGTAGAGCCGCAGGATGGTTTCCTTCCACTTGTACATGAAATCGCCAAAGAAAAAGGTGCTCTCATTGTATACGATGAAGTTATTACAGCATTCCGCTTCCATTATGGATCAGCAGCTGAATTGCTCGGACTACAGCCTGACTTGATGGCACTTGGTAAAATCATCGGTGGCGGACTCCCTATCGGTGCTTACGGAGGAAAATCTGAAATCATGGATACTGTCGCTCCACTCGGACCCGCTTATCAAGCTGGAACAATGGCAGGAAATCCTGCCTCAATGCTTTCAGGAATCGCATGTCTGGAAGTTCTTCAAACGCCAGGTCTTTACGCAGAATTAGATCGTCTTGGAGCCATGTTAGAAGAAGGTATTCTTCTAGCTGCGCGAAAACACCATGTTCCGATTACGATCAATCGCAAAGGTGGAGCTCTTACAGTGTTCTTCACTGAAGAAACAATCGTGAACTACGACCAAGCTGAAGCGACAGATGGAGAGCGATTCGGTAAGTTCTTCAAACTATTGCTAAAGAACGGTATTAACTTAGCCCCTTCAAAATACGAAGCTTGGTTCATCACATCGGCTCACACAGAAAGAGATATACAAGATACACTAGTTGCCGTAGACCTTGCGTTTGCAGAGTTGCTGTAAGGAACGACTGTTGACCAATGCCGGGATTTATTGTAAAGTAGCGCAAAAGAGACCGTTGAAGAGAGGAATACATTCATGAAACTTGGTGCCCGAAGTTTAAAAACGGGTATTGCGATTGTCTTCGCATTGTTCGTTGCACAATCACTCGGCTTGCCCAATCCTGTGTTTGCAGGGATTGCAGCGATATTCGCGATTCAACCAACCATTTATAGATCTTATCTACAGGTAATTGAACGAATTCAAGGTAACTTGATAGGTGCTACTGTTGCAGTTGTCTTCGTTCTTGTATTCGGCCATCAGTTAGTCATCGTTGGACTTGCGGCTATAATTGTTATTTTAACTATGCTGAAATTAGGCTTAGAAAAATCGATTGGCCTTGCACTTGTCACGATGGTTGCTGTCATGGAAATCCAGGGTGATGACTTTCTCTTATTCGCGTCGCTTCGTGTATTAACCATTCTCATCGGTGTACTCGCAGCTTTCTTAGTAAATCTAATCTTCTTGCCACCAAAGTATGAAGTGAAATTATTTCAATCCATCCATCAGGCGCAAGATGAAATCATACGGTGGATTCGTCTAACCGGAAGACAGGCATCCGATTACATCGCTACAAAGAATGTTATTAAAAACTCAAAAGACCAACTAAAGAAAATCGATGAATTGTATTCACTTTACAAAGAAGAACGATATTACTTAAAGAAGAATCAGTATGCAAAAGGAAGAAAGTTAGTCGTCTATCGTCAAATGATTGTTGCATCTAATGCGAGTCTGCTAGTTCTAAAAAAACTTCATCTTCATGAGAACGAACTCGCAATATTGCCCGATCACTTTAAAATGATGGTGCAAGAACGCTTGGATGCAATACTTACGTATCACGAACAACTGCATTTGAAATTTGTCGGTAAGCTAAAAGCAGACCAGCTGAGCACAGGTCTTCACGATGAGCATATCCAGCGACATGAAGTGATGGAAATCTTTGTGAAAGAAATCATTCTTTCTAAAGAAGAAGACGAAGAGTTCTCCACTTACTATTTGCTTCATATACTTTCATCTATTCTGAACTATGAAGAACAGTTAGAGCATCTGGACAGTCTTGTCGTAACGTACCAAAGTAGATATGACAGTGAAGCCAATACAAAATTCGACGATGAAATCTATTAAAAAATCCTAGAGGCCCTTCGCCTCTAGGATTTTTTCAGCTTTTCATTTTTGGATCGAGTGCATCGCGCAACCCGTCTCCCATTAAGTTAAACCCTAGAACAGTAAGCATAATTGCGATTCCAGGGAAAATCATTGTCCATGGCGCAGATTGCAAATATGCTTTCGAATCCGCCAGCATCTTTCCCCACTCCGGCATAGGAGCTTGAGCGCCGAGACCGAGGAATCCAAGTGCAGCAGCTTCAAGAATTGCAGTTGCTACCGCGAGTGTCCCTTGAACAATAACGGGTGCCATTGAATTCGGCAGAATATGCGAAAACAAAATCCGAACATCTTTCATACCGATCGCTTTAGCGGAAGTAATGTATTCATCCTCTTTAATACTAAGTACTTTCGATCGGATTAATCGTCCAAAGTTCGGAACGTTTATAGTGGCAATCGCTATCAATGCATTCTGCAAACTTGGCCCGAGTACCGCGACAATCGCAATCGCGAGTAAGATTGAAGGGAATGCAAGCATGATATCAAAGACTCGCGAGATAATAACATCTACCCAGCGTCCATAATAACCAGCTACAATACCAAGAATACTTCCCACAACGACTGATCCGATAACCGAAAAGAATCCAACAGCTAACGAAATACGAGCACCGTGAATAATTCTCGATAGAATATCTCGGCCAAAGTCATCTGTTCCAAACCAATACTCAGCGGACGGTGGATGGAGTCTGTCTGCCAAGTTCTGATCGTTAATCCCTTGAGATGCTATCCAAGGAGCAAAAATGGCGATGATGATGAAGAATACAACGACTGCCATACCGACTACAGCCACTTTACTCTTTCTGAACCCCCGCCACGCTTCACTCCAAGGACCTGATTCTTTTTCCAGTTGCGCTTCTGCAATTCCATCCATCTTCGGTGTCAATTCAGACATAGTACCTTCCTCCTTCCTCAATCATATTTTATCCTCGGATCAATGACGCCGTACAATAGGTCAACAACGAGGTTAATCATGACGAAGAAAAATGCAACGACTAGAATCCCTGACTGTATGACTGGATAATCTCTGTAGTTAATAGCGTCGTAAATGTAACGTCCAATCCCTGGCCATGCAAAGATAGTTTCAGTTAAGATGGCACCACCTAGAAGCATCCCCATTTGAAGACCGATAATTGTTAAGACAGGAATAATAGCATTTTTCAATGCATGCTTATAAACTACGAAAAACATCTTTTGACCTTTCGCACGTGCTGTTCGAATGTAATCCGCACGCATCACTTCCAACATACTTGAACGAGTCATCCTAGCAATAATTGCCATAGGAATCGTTGCAAGAGCTATCCCCGGAAGAATTAAGTGCTTAAAGACTTCCCACAGCTGATCGAAGCGACCATTTAGCATGGCGTCTATCATGTAGAGATTCGTGATTGCCGAAACAGGATCTCGGACTTGCTCACGTCCTGTTGTTGGGAGCCATTGTAGTTCAATTGCAAACGCCCATTGTCCAAGTAGACCGAGCCAAAAGATCGGCATAGATACTCCTACTAGTGCTAAAATCATCGCAGTATAGTCAAACCAAGAGTTTTGGAACCATGCTGAAATGATCCCAGCATTAATGCCAATGACAATGGCAATGATCATTGCGAACAATGCAAGTTCAAGTGTCGCAGCAAGATATGGCCAAATTTCGTCAGCGACTGGTAATCGTGTTCGCATCGATTCACCGAGATTACCTGTGAAAAGACCTTTTAAATAACTAAAGAATTGGATATACCAAGGCTGATCTAGACCTAACTTTGCATTGAGTGCGGCAACCGCCTCAGGTGTTGCTTGTTGACCTAATATAACTTGTGCAGGATTACCAGGTATTGCCCGGATCATCATAAATACAACAAATGTCATGCCTAATAAAACTGGGATCAGTTGAAACAATCGCTTTCCTATGTAACTGAGCATTCGGTTCACCTCTCATGGCTCTAATTTACTCTACGCATTGCACAATCATTTAAAAAAACATGAAAGGGGGATATGGCATCTCGCCTCCCCCCTTCACACGTTCATGTGCATCGCAGGCTTACTTGAAGTCTACATTCGAAAGCAAGTCAGAACCTGTTGGATGTGGTACAAACCCAGTAAGATCCGCTGCTCCACCAAGTAATGGTGTTGAGTGAGCAAGTGGTACCCATGGAGCTTCTTCGTGAAGGATTTCTTGAGCTTTCATGTAAAGCTCATTACGCTTCTCTTCATCGATTTCTTTTTGTGCCTCAAGGAACAATTTGTGTGTTTCTGCGTTTTTGAAGTACGTGTAGTTGTTGCTCGCGATATTGTCTTCATCAAGTAGAACGTAAAGGAAGTTATCAGCGTCGCCGTTATCTCCAGTCCATCCAAGCATGAAGGCATCCGCTTCACCTTTACTTGCCTTGTCTAAATATGTTGCCCATTCATATGAAACGATTTTTGCTTTAATGCCTACATCAGCCAAGTTACTCTGGATAACTTCAGCAACCTTTGTACCATCTGGCATGTATGGACGTGGAACTGGCATTGCCCATAGTTCCATTTCAAATCCGTCTTCTAATCCTGCTGCTTTCAGTAATTCTTTTGCTTTTTCAGGATCATATGCGTATTCCTCAATCCCATCGTTGTAACCAGAGATTGATGATGGCATTGGGTTTTTCGCTACTTCTGCACGGCCTTCGAAGAATGAATCGATAATTGTTTGCTTATCGATTGCATAGTTCATTGCTTGACGTACTTCTTTCTTGTCGAATGGAGGACGTGTTACTGTAAGTCCTAGGTATCCTACGTTCATAGAAGGACGTTCGAATAACTGAAGGTTGCTGTCTCCTTCAATTTTCGCTCCGTCTGATGGGTTGATGCCATCAGCCAAATCGATTTCACCAGCAATCAAAGCATTCAAACGCGCTGCGTTATCCGGAATTGCGCGGAATACGACTTTATCAAGTTTAGGAAGTCCTTCTTGCCAATAATCAGCGTTCTTTTCGATTGTAATTGAATCGTTTGCTTTCCATTCAACAAACTTAAACGGACCAGTACCTACTGGGTTACGCTCGTACTCGTCGTCGCCTTTAGCAAATGCTTCAGGACTAGAAATTGCAAACATGCTCATTGCTAAGTTTTTCAAGAATGGAGCTTGTGGACGCTTAAGCGTGAAAACAACTGTGTTTTCGTCTTCAGCTATAACCGATTCGATAACAGCCTCTTCGTCCCCGTTGAAACCACCAAACATTGAACTATAGTACGGGAATTTCTCAGCGTCGCCGCCTGCCCATCGTGCGAAGTTCGCAACAACTGCATCTGCATTAAAGTCCGAACCGTCATGGAACTTAACGCCTTCTTCTAGTTTAAATGTATACGTCAACCCATCTTCAGATGGCTCCCACTCTTTTGCGAGCCCTGGCTGAATCGTTGTATCTTCATCACCGAAGTTTACAAGCGTTTCAAAAAGATTGACTGTTACTTTGAATGTTTCTCCTTCAGTTACACGTGATGGATCTAGAGATGTTGAATCGCCCCCACGTCCAAACACTAATGTCTTCTCTTTCGCGCTAGTTTTCTCACCATCGTCCTTAGCGCCTTCTTTTTCTTCGTCATTTCCACAAGCAGCGAGTGCTGTAGAAAGGACAAGTAACATTACGAGTGCAAGTGACCATAATTTCCCCTTCTTCATAAAGACCCCTCCATCTCTTTTTCTTTCAATTCTATGTCAGTGCCTGCTTGTTCACTATAAAGATGACAAGCGACAGATTGACCATTCTCATGTTCTACCAGCTTCGGCGAGACCTTTGTACAGACATCCATTTTAAATGGACAACGTGTATGGAACGTACACCCAGAAGGTGGATTTGCCGGACTTGGAATATCCCCATCAATCATCACTTGATCTTTAACATAATCAGGGTCTGGAACTGGCACCGCTGACAGCAATGCTTTTGTATATGGATGTAATGGATTTGCATACAATTGTTCACTCGGCGCAATTTCAACCATCCGACCTAAGTACATTACGCCAACTCGATCACTAATGTGGCGAACTACACCCAGATCATGTGCGATGAAAATATACGTCAAGTCGAATTCTTTCTGGAGATCTTGCATTAAATTCAATACTTGTGCTTGAATCGACACATCAAGCGCAGATACGGGTTCGTCAGCGATAATCAGTTTCGGATTTGTCATAAGTGCTCGAGCAATACCAATACGCTGGCGCTGACCACCACTAAACTGGTGAGGATAGCGTTTAGCATGGTATGCATCTAATCCTACAATCTCTAAAAACTTAATGACGGATTTCTTCCGCTCTTTTGCATCTGAAATTCCATGAACAACTAGAGGTTCTTCGAGAATTTTACCGATTGTATGACGCGGATTGAGCGATGCATATGGATCTTGAAACACCATTTGGATATCACGTCGCATTTTTCTCATTTCAGAAGTCGACAAAGAGGTTAGCTCTTTACCGTCAAACTCGACAGTACCTTCAGTCGGTTCCAAGAGCCTCATGAGCACTCTGCCTGTGGTCGATTTACCGCATCCACTCTCACCAACGATTCCAAGTGTTTCACCTTTGTTTACATAGAACGATATATCGTCTACCGCTTTTACATAACCTACAGTTCTTCCAAGTAGCCCTTTTTTAATTGGGAAATACTTTTTCAGTCCTTCAACTTTCAACAAAGGCTTTTGGTCCATCTTGGGTCACTCCTCCCTCACTATATAAGAAGCATCTCGTCTGATGTCCCATTTCGGTATGAATTAGTTGTGGGTCTTCACTCAAGCACCGGTCAAATGCAAATTCACAGCGTGCTGCAAATTTGCATCCTTGCTTAATCGACCCTGGTTTCGGAACATTTCCAGGGATTGAGTAAAGGCGTTCTTTTTTATAGCGCATATCGGGAACCGATTGAATGAGTCCTTTTGTATAAGGGTGTTGGGGGTCTTCAAATATCTTCTTTACTGAGGCTTCTTCGATCACTTGTCCAGCATACATAACAATTACTCGTTCGCACGTCTCTGCGACAACTCCTAAGTCGTGAGTAATTAACATAATTGCGGTATCTAGTCGCGTGTTCAAATCTTTCATCAGTTTTAAGATTTGTGCTTGGATAGTTACATCCAAAGCAGTAGTAGGTTCGTCAGCAATGAGTAATTTTGGATCACACACAAGGGCCATTGCGATCATGACCCGTTGTCTCATACCACCGGATAACTGATGAGGATACTCATCTATCAATTCATCCGCTCGAGGTAGGCCGACTAACTTCAACATCTCAATAGCACGAGCACGTGCACGTTTTTTAGACCATTTCTTTTCGTGGATCAGAATTGCTTCTGACATTTGGTTTCCTATCGTGAAAAGTGGATTCAGCGATGTCATCGGTTCTTGGAAAATCATCGCTATATCATTACCACGTATGTATCGCATTTCTTTCTCGCTTTTCTTCAACAAGTCATTACCCTGAAATAGTATTTCGCCACCCGTAATTTTACCTGGCGGCTTCGGTACTAGACCCATCACTGAAAGCGAGGTCACACTCTTACCACATCCAGATTCACCAACTATTCCAAGCACTTCCCCTTCTCTCACAAAGAAATCAACGTGATCGACCGCTGGAATTGCTCCCGAATCAGTAAAGAAAGTGGTCTGCAAGTCTTTAACATCCAAGACCTTTTTTCGTTCGCTCATGATACCGCCCTCTCCCAATACTATTTTTCTAAATATAACTTCTATTCAGTATTATACGGTTTTTTAATTGTAAATCAAGACAATTTTCAATACAATCAAAAAATGCAGACAATAAGGATTATTACCCATACTGTCTGCATCTCGATTATATTGTTTGAACTTGAAATAAATCGTAGTAAATTCCTCGTTTGGTAATTAGTTCAGCATGCGTACCTTGTTCTTTCAATTCCCCATGATCGATAACTAAAATCTTATCCGCATGTGTAATTGTCGAAAGCCTATGTGCCACAATGATTGTTGTTCGATCATGGGCTAAGCGATTTAAGGATTCTTGAATGAGTGCTTCACTCTCTAGGTCAAGTGCTGATGTGGCTTCATCCAATATAAGCATTGGTGGATTTTTCAAGAATACACGCGCAATGGAAAGACGTTGTTTCTGTCCTCCTGAAAGTTTGACTCCTCGCTCACCAACTTTTGTATCATACCCTTCAGGCAAATCTAAAATGAAGTCATGGGCATTCGCAGCCTTAGCCGCATCTACGATCTCCTCTTCAGTGGCATCAGGTTTCCCCATCGAAATATTGCTGCGGACTGAATCGCTGAACAAGATGCTATCTTGGAGAACTAGACCGATTTGGTCACGCAATGACTTTGTCTGAATGTCTCGCAAATCGTAGCCATCAATCTTAATAGCTCCTCCGGTAACATCGTAAAACCGCGGTATCAGACTGACAATCGTCGACTTTCCGCCACCACTCATGCCAACAAGTGCGACTGTCTCGCCAGGTTTCACCGTAAAGTTCATCCCTTTAAGAATCGGGAATCCTTCTTTTTCATACGCAAAATCCACATGATCAAACTTAACTTCACCTTGAATTTTAGGTAATGCAACAGCATCATTTTTATCGGTTACTTCATAGGGTTCTTCCATCAACTCGAAGACGCGATCCATGGAAGCAAATGATTGTGTTAGAGATGTCGATGCATTGACAAGACGTCGAAGCGGATTGTACAGACGGTCGATATAAGCGATGAACGCAACCATCGTACCTACTGATAGATCTCCGTTTATAACTTGATACCCAGCATATGCGATTACTAATAATGGTGCAACATCCGTAATTGTATTCACAACAGCAAAGGCTTTCGCATTCCACCTTGTATGTTCAATTGCTTTGTCGAGAAACTGCCCATTGGTTTCATCGAATCGTTTTTGTTCAATCTCCTCTAGTGAAAAACTTTTAATGACACTTACGCCAGCGACACGTTCATGTAAGTAACTTTGAACGTTAGCAAGTGCTTGAGATCGCTCACCTGTAAGTTTTCGGAGCTTGCCGAAAAAGTGTTTGACGCTATACGCATAGAAAGGAAAGGCCAGCAATGTCACTAATGTTAAGGGTACATCCATCGTAAGCATGATTGTTACTGCAATTAGAATTGTTGCTAAATCGAGCCAAACGTTCATCAAACCAATCATTACGAAGTTCTTTGTTTGTTCCACGTCGTTGATGATTCTTGAAATAACTTCGCCAGCACGGGTTTCTGTATAATAGCGCAGGCTTAACTTTTGTAGATGCCCATATAGATTTTGACGAATATCATATAGGATTTTATTACTCACTAACTGTGCGTAATATTGCCGGTAGTATTCCACTGGTGGTCGGATGATGAAAAACACGAGAGCGGTTCCGCCAAGCCAGTAGAAGAGTTGTTTCGTTTGTTCCGCATCTGTCATCGTTTTGGAACCGATAATCGTGTCGATGACAATTTTAATGAGTAAAGGAATGAATAGCGGTATTGCAAACTTGATGATTCCTATGATTACTGTTAGTCCAATTTGCCAATTATACGGTTTTACAAATTTCATATAACGCTTTATACTCTCTCCCATATCATCCCTCCTATCAAAAAAAGCCTGCCGCAAACTTCGCAGCTCGGCTTATTCACACTTCATTCTTCATGTTTTTGTAAAACTCATAACGCGATGTCCAAACCTCGATAAAGTCTGGAGCAAACGGACCTTTGCGTTGCTTAATCCAACTTAATAGCGTTTCAAGATTACGATGCAAAATCTTATCAATCACTTCAGGATAACCCATCTGCTTTTTATGATCTGCGTATTCATCTTCGTCCAAAATGAGATAGCTCATATCCGGGAAGACTTTGACATCCAAGTCATAGTCGATATATTTAATGGAATTATTGTCAAAGACAAACGGGGAGCTAATATTGACATAATAGTACACGCCGTCTTCACGAAGCATGCAGATGATATTGAACCAACGTTCTGCGTGGAAATAACAGATTGACGGTTCGCGTGTAATCCATGTCCTGCCATCCGATTCCGTAACCAACGTTCGATCATTCGCTCCAATAATAATATTACGTGTACCTTTTAAGACAACCGTTTCTTGCCAAACCCTATGAATATTACCATCATGCTTGTAACTATGTACTTGAACCGTTTCCCCTTCTTTTGGAATGTCCATCTTTAAAACCACCTTTTCGTGACCGGGAAATTTATCGTTCCATTCTTATCACAACATTATACCAACCGTTTCTATAAATAGAAAACGATTAACCCTGCAATAAAGAAAAACCGGTAGGGAAATGAAATTCCCTACCGGCCGGTGGTGTCCATCCAATTATTTTGTTTGGTCTCCGTATTTGTTTGCACGTTGTCCTGAAGCTTGACGCTTGTTAGCTTCAGCTTGTTGGTTTTGTTGTTTCACGTGCTGTACATCTGTCTCGGCTCCAAACTCTTCGTTCATTAGCGGATTGTTTTGTTGGTTTTGTTGGTTTTGTTGCTGTTGCTGGTTGTTTTTCTGGTTCCGCGGGTTGTTAGTTGTCATGGATATTCACCTCCGTAACAACTAGCATATCCAGACTGCATGAATTTATTCTGCTCTCACTAAATTATAGCTCGAGTTGTTCTAAAAGCTTACTCATCGGTTTGGATTTTGGCAATTGCTCAAGTTCATGCTCCGAGAAAAACCGATAGCCTTCTGGAATTGGGGATTGGTCTTGCAAAACAGCATGGAACCCTTCAACGAGCCATGTTATATGTGAGAAGACGTGTTTAAAGCGGGCGAACTCTATTCCTTTATCAAGCAACAAACCAGTTTCTGTCATTAACTGATCAAGTGCAGACGCTTCCTCAGTCACTTCAAGTTGAGGAAATTCCCAGAAGTCAGCAAGTAAACCTTCTGATGGTCTCTTCCGCAAAAGGAATTTTCCACCTGGCTCTTGAATAGCAAACGAACAGATTGTCACAACTTTCTTTCTGACCTTTTTCGTTTTAACAGGTAGTTCTTCTTGTTTTCCTTCATTAAATGCTTCGCAAAACTCTCTCACCGGACATAGAAGACAACGGGGTCTAGGTGTGCATATTGTTGCCCCGAGTTCCATAATTGCCTGATTGAACGAAGACGGATCGCTCTCATCAATAATTTCCATAACGCGTTGCTCAAACACCTTTTTCGTTTTAGGGATTGCGATGTCTTCATCGATTAAGAAAAGTCTTGAAAAAACGCGCATGACATTTCCGTCGACTGCATGCTCTGGTATTCCATAAGCAATACTTAGAACAGCACCAGCAGTATACGGCCCAATTCCTTTTAAGCTCATAATTTCCGATCGTGTTTCCGGTATTTTACTGTCGTACTGTTCAACTACTTCACGAACGCCCGCTTGTAGATTCCGTACACGTGAGTAATAACCAAGACCTTCCCAATGTTTCAATACGTTTTCCTCTTCGGCTACAGCCAGCGCCTCCATTGTCGGGAACGAATTGATGAATCTTTCATAATACGGGATAACCGTATCTACACGGGTTTGTTGTAACATTACTTCAGATACCCAGATGTAATAAGGATCTGAGGTTCTTCTCCAGGGAAGATCTCTTTTTTCTTCATGGTACCAAGAAAGAAGTGCTTCATTGAACACTTTCTTTTGACTAATTTTCATTGGAAAACTCCTTCTACTCGCTAATACTTTTAGGTTATTCAAATTTGGGTATATAATTAAGAGAACTGTTGAAATGATTTCAGCGGATACGTCAAAGTAAAGGAGTGATGGAGTGGACACAGGAACACACATTGCAATGGGTATTGCAATTAGTGGACTTGCTATGGCAGATCCGATGGTAGCCTCACACTCAGCAACCATGGGTCCGGTTTTTGCAGGCATTATTGTAGGTTCATTAATACCAGATATCGATACCGTACTAAAACTTAGGAATAACGCCGTTTACATACGGAATCATAGAGGAATTACTCATTCCATTCCAGCAGTATTGTTATGGCCGATTGTTATTTCAGTCATCTTATCGTTCTTCGTACCTGAAGCGAATTTCATTCACCTATGGGCATGGACATTTCTTGCTGTATTCGTTCATGTGTTTGTTGATATCTTTAATTCCTATGGAACTCAGGCACTTAGGCCATTTTCACAAAAGTGGGTCGCATTAAGCGTCATTAATACATTCGATCCAATAATTTTCGCTTTACACACAATCGCAATTGCAGCTTGGTTATTTGGGGCACAGCCTGTGCTGACAATGAGTATATTATATAGTGTAGTATTTGTGTATTATTTACTTCGTTTTGCGGTACGCGGTGCCGTAAAACGGGCAGTTTGTAATACGATTCCTGATGCTGTTGATATTTACATCGCACCTACTATGCGGTTCTTCCAGTGGCGCATTGCAGCTTCCACTAAAACCGACCACTACGTTGGACGTGCGTATGGACGATCCGTCAACATCTACGATCGGTTTGACCGAAAGCCGTTGCCCGATTCTCCTTATGTACTAGCGGCGATGACAGATAAGAACATTGAAGCATTTGTTGCATTCTCTCCTATTTACAGATGGGAAATTACGCAAGTCGATGTATTGACAGAAGTTCGTCTCATCGACTTGCGCTATAGAAGTAAAACGTTTTATCCGTTTGTCGCAGTAGCGCACGTGGACGAAGAGTTAAACGTCGTGAACTCGTATACGGGTTGGATATTCTCTGAAGACAAGCTCAAGAAGAAATTGAACTTCCTTGAAGAATCATAATGGGAAAGTTATTTACCTGACTTTACGGATGCTAACATGGCGAGCGGGAGAGCTTCTTCAGCTTGTTCGCCACCCATCCGGTACCCCCAAGCAAAACGTCCTTTTAAATAATCGACTTTAAAGAAGAACCCTTCATCGCCTTGGATTTTATAAATCTCACCAGGGATGATAGTAGTTGGATCTATTAGATAGGATTGAGCCATCAATGCTTTACGCTGATAGACTGCGTACTCATTTAGAATCCCTAGTTGCTCGGCTTTTCGAGCTTTTTCCATAATACGCGCAATCTCAGTACGTAATTCTTGTTCATTCATTTGACTATATTTCTTTTCATTCTCCATCTTCTTCAAGCTCCTTTTTTTCGATGAATGCATCAATCCGGTCAAACGGAATTCCTTTTCGATACATTGCTTCTTTGACACGTTTCTTTCGGTCATAGCCTCTGTACTTAATACTCACTCGACGCCATGCCTTTTCACCAGTTGTCTCGGTGATTGCTGTCCATTCATCTTCCTCAGGTTCAAAATCTACTGAAGCTATTGCTTCTCTAATGATGTCAAAAGAAAATCCTTTACGCTGAAGTGCATTTTGTATGCGTTGCTTTAGTTGTGTAGGTGCAACCGTTGAATGCTTACGTGCTGCTTTTTCAACTAATTTTGTAGCAGTCGCCAATTGTTCTTGAGGGTCATATTCTTCTAAAGTAGTTTCTTGAATTGAAGGGTCAATCCCCTTTTTCTCCATGTCTTCTTTGATAGCGTTCGGCCCCTTTCCAGTGGTGTTTTTTTGAGTTCGAAGAAGTGCTTCAGAAAATGCTTGGTCATCTAGAAAACCTGATCTCTTTAGCTTAAGTATTGCCTCTTGAATAACCGCTTCACCAAATTCCGCGTGTAGTAATTTTTGTTTCACTTCATATTCGCTTCTCATTCTAAACCCGAGAAAGTGTAGAGCTCTATTAAATGCGCGTTGGATTTCTTCTTCATATTCAAGATCTTCTATTTCCCAGTTTTCCAACTGCATACCTTTAGTCAATCCGAATTTTACGAGATTCGACTCGTGTACGCTAAACGCATAGACTTCATCCAAGAAAATGTTATATCTTTCTTTTTCCCGCTTTTGTTGTGTGATTTTGGTGATCACTGGCACAACTATCACCTCCGCTTCATTATAGTATACCTGTTCTTATAACGCCGGTCAGCTGAATCGTTTTAGACTTTTTGAAAGGGGATTTTTCAATGAATATTTTAATAACAGGTGGCACAGGTTTCATCGGTTCTAAACTATTAGAGTTATTGCAAACAGAAGGCCATGAACTCACCGTCCTAACAAGAAGTGAGTCAAAACAGAAAAATGGAATTCACTATGTTCAGTGGCTACATAACGACGCATCGCCTGAAGAAGTACTAACACCACCAGATGCAGTTGTAAATTTAGCAGGTACCTCAATCAACGATGGCAGTTGGTCGGAAGAACACCAGAAGAAAATCTACGAAAGTCGCATGGAAGCAACCGATGAATTGCTTCGTATACTTGGAGCTCTAAGCAAAAAACCTGACGTTTTCGTGAATGCTAGTGCTATCGGACTTTATCCAACTTCGGAAACTCACGTATATACAGAAGACTCACTGGAAATTGCACATGACTTCCTCGGGAAAACGGTTCATGATTGGGAGCAAAAAGCCGCCAAAATGAGAGAATACGGTACACGTGTTGTTTTTACGCGATTTGGTACCGTTTTCGGAAAAGGTGGAGGTGCCCTTCCTCTCATTGCGCTACCTTATAAATTATTTGCAGGAGGTCCGATTGGATCTGGTCAACAATGGATTTCTTGGGTTCATGTAGAAGATGTGGCTCGTGCAATTTTGTTTGCAATCCAAACCCCATCTTTAGAAGGTCCTGTAAACGTAACTGCACCTACACCTGTACGCATGTCTAATTTAGGCAAAACGATTGCATCCGTTACAAGTCGTCCCCATTGGCTTCCTGTTCCAGGATTCGCTATGAAACTCGCGCTCGGTAAAAAGAGTAAGTTGGTGCTCGAAGGACAACATGTGCTACCTGAAAAACTTAACAATAGTGACTTCACTTTTAATTATCCTGCAATTCGCCCAGCAATCGAACGCATTCTAGGTTGAGCACAGTATAATTTCCTGACATTCGCACACGCTAGTGAAAAAGGAGTGTGCTCGATATGATGGAACAACACGGACCAGGAATTCTGATGGCAGCCTTTGTCATTGTCGTTGGGTTAGCTTTTAATCCATTTTCAGCTCATGCAGATGAGTTTCACTGGGGTTTTAAGAAGTCAATGAACGGAGAACCTCCTAACGCAGGCTCAGCACTTGAATCGATGCTCGAGGAGTATGGAGCGATTTATAAAGGAAAACCAGACGATAAAATTGTCTATTTAACTTTTGACAATGGGTATGAAAATGGAGAGACGGAAAGTATTTTGAATACATTGCAAAAGGAAGAAACACCTGCCACCTTCTTTTTAACAGGACACTATCTTAAAAGTGCTGCTCCACTCGTAAAAAGAATGGTGAAAGATGGCCATGGCATCGGCAATCATTCTTACGGACATCCAAACATGTCAAAGCTGAGTCCTGAGAAAATGAAGGAAGAATGGACGAAGTTCGATACGTTGCTTGAAGAGACGACTGATATTAAGAGAACGGTATATGCGAGACCGCCTGAGGGGATTTTTAACGAGGAATTACTTGCTGTTGGGAACTCCCTTGGCTATCGTCATATATTTTGGTCAGTAGCTTTCATCGATTGGTATGCTGATAAACCTAAAGGCCGCGATTTCGCCTATAATGAACTTATGAATCAGTTACATCCTGGGGCAGTGATCCTAATGCATACAGTTTCTTCGGATAACTCTCAAGCTCTCCCTGATTTCATCAGAGACGCAAAGAAACAAGGCTATACGTTTGGATCTTTAGACGACCTAGTGATGGAGTATGAAGACATCCAACTTGGCTTAGCTCAATAAACTGGATAAATAGAGAGAGACCTGGCTCAATTGAGCTCGGTCTCTTTTAGTAAAATCTCATAATTTAGTCAATCCATTAACTCAACGTTTGCTGCTTCAACGGCTTTTTAATGAATACTGTCAATAAGAAGAGTATGCCTAGAATTAGACTAAACACATATAAATAGCTTTGTTGTGCAGTTTCTAAAACGAAACCACCGAGTATAGGGCCCGTCAAACTACCAAAGCTGAAGAAGATTCCACATAGTAAATTGCCTGTCGGAAGCAAATGCTTTGGTGTGAGATCTGACATGTACGCTACACCAAGAGAAAAGAGAGAAC
The DNA here is from genome assembly GCF_050858885.1 of Sporosarcina sp. A2. Taxonomy (GTDB): domain Bacteria; phylum Bacillota; class Bacilli; order Bacillales_A; family Planococcaceae; genus Sporosarcina. The sequence continues at coordinate 2,293,850 of NZ_CP193898.1, forward strand.
CTGAAAACAACCCACCTATAAAGAACATGATCATTACAGCAATTGCAGATGCACTCAGCCATGCTGCTCCTGTAAACGCAAGCATACCACCACCTAAGCCTAAGAGCAGAACAGGTCTTCGTCCTATTTTGTCCGACAAAATACCAAGTGGAACTTGCGATATGATCCCCCCGAAAGCAAATGCAGGAATAATGATTGACACCATCGTCAAAGGAATCCCATTACGCAATGCGTAAACTGGGAACATTGCATTCAAAGAAGATTCTAAGAAGCCATACGCGAAGGGTCCTAGAAGCGCTACCCAAGCTACAATGACTGTTACCTTTACACGACTTCCGAAGTGACCTACAAATGCAGTTCCAGCAGTTGCCTCGGGTATGTCATTTCTTAGAGTAAACACAAGCCCCCATGCACAAAGTGTAAGAACTGCAGAAACGATGAACGGAAGTCCTTCATATATCCCTACAAGTGGTACAAACATTGGACCGATTGCAAATCCAACGCCTACAGACAATCCATATATGGAGATACTTCTTCCGAGACGATCGGTGGGTACTGTACTGGTAACCCAAGTCTGCGTTGCAAAATGGAGGGCGTGATCTCCAATCCCGATAAATAATCTAAGAACAAACCAAAATACCACACTCTTCCATAACGGGAAGGATAGAAGAGAGACAATGACAATTACTCCACCCGCTATAATGACTGGCTTGTACCCAAACTTACGTAGCGGCGCTTCCATAAATGGTGATACTAATAATGTACCTATGTATAATCCAGTGGCATTTAATCCATTTAAAGTTCCTGAAATACCATCCTGTTCAAAAATAGCAGAAATTAACGGAAGTAACATACCTTGCGAAAATCCTGAGATGGACACGATGATGACCAATACCCAAAAGCGATGCCGTTGCTGGTCTCGAACGATGTGCATTCTTCTAACACCCCTTTTCAAACGAAAACCTATATAATGATAGCATACAAAGGAGGAGATTTTAATGAAATTCGAAATGACAGAACATGGTTTTGTAACTGAAACAGAATTCGGTACGCTTGAAATTTCTTCTAATGAAGAAAAAGGATTTCGACCGTATCAGTTGATGGTTTCCTCAATTGCAGCATGTACAGGTGGGGTTATGCGTAAAATTCTAGAAAAAAAGCGGATGCCTGCTCAGTCTATTGAAATTGAAGTAAAAGAGGTTGTACGCTCACAGGATGATGCCAGTCGTCTTGAGAAAATCCACTTCCACATTACTGTTCGTGCAGATGGACTTACTGACGAAAAGATGCCGAAGATTCTCGAATTGACGGATAAGAACTGTTCTATGTACCAATCGGTAGCTAATTGTATCGACGTGAAGAAAACTTACGAAATTTCAAAATGATTTTTCCACACAAAAAGACCCGGCCTCTGTTAGTTGATTGAGAGCCGGGCTTTATGTTGTAATTAGATTTTTCATAAATTCACTGCGAATTCGCCAATAGAATTTCCATTTCCAGACGTCTTCGTATCGCCTCCTTTTTTACTAACCATCTAAGCTGCTTCCCTCCTTTGTTGGATTACAACTATCATAACACATTAACTTTCAATTGTGAATAGTTAAAATGATTTTTCTTTTCAACTAATTGTGTTGACCTCTCATTTCCGCTAAACTATACCTATAGAAAGAGGTGTCTATCATGCAAAACTCACCATCTAACCAAGTTGATGATTTAAAAGTTCGCTTGAATCAGTTTTTAGAAACGTTAGATACGATTGAACCTGAAACCGCTGATTTGGAAGAAATCGATCGTCTGATTAGTCTTGTAGATGACTTAGAAGTTCGAATGAGCAAATTAAAATAAAGAATTCGAGTATCTATGTACTACTTTTCACAGAGGAAGAACTTTTTCCTCTGTTTTTTTGTGTGCAATAAAATAGTTTTCCACAAAAAGGTTCTTATACTATCACACTTTATTCTCAAGTATGATATACTACTATCAATAGTCATTATAAAGTAGTAACATCTATCAACTAAGTCGGATCCCCCCATGGGAATAAGACTTTATGACTTTTACAAGGTAAATGAAAGTGAATCTCATTCTCAATTAGGAGGGGTACTATGACTACTCATGCAAATACTGAGCATTCAAAGTCAGTAGATTGGAAAGAACATATCGAGCTGGCATTAGCGATCCTGTCAGGAGTGCTTATTGTTTCGGCATGGTTGATTGGTAAAAATGGAGCTGAAGTTTTTTCAGTTAGTCTATATGTCGTCGCATTTTTAATAGGTGGCTACGCAAAAGCAAAAGAAGGTATTGAAGAAACGATTAAAAACAAAGAGCTTAATGTAGAAATGTTAATGGTTTTGGCCGCTGTAGGTTCTGCACTAATCGGTTATTGGGCTGAAGGTGCCATTCTAATTTTCATTTTTGCGTTAAGTGGTGCGCTTGAGACGTATACATTAAACAAAAGTCACAAGGAAATTTCATCGCTAATGGAATTGCAACCTGAAGAAGCCTGGCTAATTCAAGAAGATGGTTCAGAGGTTAGTGTATCAACAGATTCTCTACATGTAGGTGCTCGTCTATTAGTCAAAGCAGGTGAACGAATTCCTGTGGATGGATCCATTGTAAAAGGAAGTACTTCTATCGATATGTCTGCCATTAACGGAGAATCAGTTCCTGCAGACAAACGTATAGGCGATGAATTATTTGCGGGTACTGTAAATATTAGCGGCGTTATCGAAATGGAAATGACAAAGCCTAGCAGTGAATCTCTTTTCCAAAAGATTATTTCTATGGTGCAGACTGCGCAAAGTGAAAAGTCTCCATCGCAGCAATTTATAGAACGTTTCGAAGGAAGCTACGTCAAAATTGTCCTTGTAACTGTAGCATTTATGCTATTCTTTCCCCACTTCGTATTCGGTTGGGATTGGACGACAACTTTCTATCGCGCGATCGTTCTTCTAGTCGTCGCTTCCCCTTGCGCACTGGTAGCTTCAATTATGCCCGCTACTCTCGCTGCTGTTTCAAATGGGGCAAAACGAGGGGTTCTATTTAAAGGTGGGGTCCATCTCGAACATTTAAGTTCTTTGAAAGCAATTGTCTTCGACAAGACGGGTACATTAACAACTGGAAAACCCGTCGTTACGAACTTTATTGTACGTGATGGCCATTCAAAACAAGATGCGTTATCTCTATTAGCTGGAATAGAATCTCGTTCCAATCACCCTTTAGCAGTTGCAGTTACTGCGTATGCACTTAACGAAGGAGTTACAATGCAACGAGACTTCCAAATTGAAGAGATTCCTGGTAACGGGTTACGTGCACATACTTCTGAAGGTGAAGTCATTGTTGGAAGTCCTCGCTTTGTTGGAAAAGAAGAAGCGAAAGCATTCCACAATGGTGCTGCTTATGCGCTATCTGAAGAAGGTAAGACTGTTTTATTCATCAAAGACCAAGAAGGTATTTTAGCAGCTGCTGCACTTCAAGATGTGCTACGTCCTGAAGCAATCGAAGCAATTCGAGATCTCAAAAAAGCAGGATTAAAGACAATCATGTTGACAGGAGATAACGAAAAAACCGCTAGTGCCATTGCGACTCAAGTCGGCATTGACGCGTATACGGCAGAATGTCTTCCAGATATGAAAGTGCAAAAAGTTAAAGAGTTAATGAAAGAGTATGGCGCTGTCGGTATGGTCGGTGATGGCATTAATGACGCACCAGCATTAGCAACAGCGACGAGCGGGATTTCAATGGGTGAAGGGACAGATGTTGCATTAGAAACTGCAGACGTTGTTCTCATGCAAAATGATTTGACGAAACTTCCTTATACCATTAAGCTATCGAGAAAAATGCAACGGATTGTCAAACAGAACGTGTTCTTCTCTATACTTGTTATCGTAATGCTGATCATCTCCAACTTTATGCAAGTTGTGGATCTTCCAATCGGCGTTATCGGTCATGAAGGAAGCACAATTCTCGTTATTTTAAATGGATTACGCATGTTGAATACGACCAAATAAAAAAGCAATGCGACGGCTCACACCGTTGCATTGCTTTTTATTTGTTTTAATCGTTCATAACGTTCTTTCATAACGGCGTTGATTTGCCCACCAATCATGAGAATGATTGCTGAAAAATAGAGCCATAGCATGAGGATAATAATAGTACCTATACTCCCATACGTGTTCGCATAGCTACCAAAATTAGAAACATAGTATGAGAAACCAAACGTTGTGACAATCCAGCCAACCGTCGCAAAGAGTGCGCCAGGTAATGCTGTTTTTAAATTAAGTTTTAAATCAGGAACCAACCAATAAATTAATGTGAAAACAACAACGATTAGGACAGGAGGTATTATAAATCTTAACTGATTCCATAGCTGTGAGAAGCCTTCCTCGAGTCCTAAATACGAGAATATAAATGACCCGATTTGTTCACCAAACACCGGTAGACCAAGTGCAACTACCACTACTAGCACTAGCATAACTGTAAAGACGATTGACATTCCGCGTTGAACAATAAAAGAACGTGAATCCTCTTTGAAATAAGAACGGTTTAGAGCTTTTGTAAGTGCATTCATCCCTTTAGAAGCAGACCAAAGCGTTGCGAGAATACCAATAGATAGCAAACCACTGTTTTTGTTTGTGAGCACTTCGCTCAGAATATCGTCAATCATTTTCGCTACTTCTGCTGGTGCATAGTCTCTGATGAGCAACATAACCTGAGCCTGATCTAAATTCAAATACGGTAAAAGTGTGAATAAAAAGATCAGCATGGGGAACATGGAAAGCAGAAAGAAATAAGACAATTCTGCACCAAGTCCAGATACATCTACTGTTTTAATACGCAATATTAATTCCTTTAAGAATCCTTCTTTTGTAGTGACATCGAATGTATGTATTTCACCATCTTGAATGTCTGTAACGAAGCCCCCGACTTTCGATTCTGAGAATTTGTTTCCACTCTCATGAGAACGATGCGACATTTCGTTTATGTACGACTTGTCCTGATGGGCCTTTTCTAGAGAAGGTGACCCATCGGACTTGTTTTTCTTTACATCATTGCTCAACTTCCCTCACTCCTTTTCGTTCACTCAAATTAAGAGGTCGCGGTTTGTGAATCTTTCAGGATAGTTTCGTACTCTTCTTTCGAATCCACAAAAGTATCTTTTGTATCGGTGACAAGCTCTTTCACCTGCGGAGTTAGTGCTTTAAGTTCTTCAACTTGTTCCTTAATATAAGAAACGTCGCCAGAGAGTTGCTCATATGCTGCTTGGAATTTGTCTTTTTGGTCGTACAGTTTTTGTTTTAACGTATCTGGATTTTTTGCGTAATAAGATAATTCATTTACGGCTTTCTTTGAATTACTCATTACAGTAGTTCGTGTCGATCGATCTATTAGAGCAGCCGCCCCACCTAGTAATGCTCCTAACAAAATGAACTTGCCAAGTTTACTATTCCCCATAAAATGACCTCCAAGTAGATTACTTAATTGCTTACCGTATTATACCCCAGGATGTAATAAAACAAACAAAACTTGTACATCCCTAAAAAAGTACTTGACGTAACGACTGAAGTTTCGCAATATTAATAATTAATAACAATGATCCGTTGGATTAGTCGGAATTTTCAATTTAAGGGAGGTGAGTTCTTCTTCTTTCGTATTTACAAACATAGGTTGTCTAAACACCAAGGGGGGAATTGGGATGGATCAGGTACAGGAGTTTTTAGGTAAGTTAAGCGATATAATTTGGGGACCTCCGCTATTAATCTTACTGGTCGGTACGGGTATCATTTTAACGTTCAGACTTACGTTTATTCAGATTAGATTATTGCCATACTCGTTGAAACAAGTTTTCACTAGAAATCATGACAAAAAAGCAGACGGTGATATTACTCAATTCCAAGCACTCATGACAGCCATGGCCGCAACAGTCGGTGTTGGTAATATTGTCGGTGTTGCCAGTGCTGTTGCAACGGGTGGACCTGGTGCCATCTTCTGGATGTGGGTTGCTGGATTATTCGGTATGGCCACGAAATACGGAGAAGCAGTTCTCGCAGTCAAATATCGTGTGAAAGATTCAAATGGTCAAATGGCCGGTGGACCGATGTACTACTTGGAGCACGGACTGAAACAAAAGTGGCTCGGTGTCCTGTTCGCAATCTTTGGTGCGTTTGCAGCATTTGGTATCGGTAATGGTACTCAATCTAAAGCCGTAGCAGATGCTATGAATAATGCATTTAATGTTCCTTTCTGGGTAACTGGTATTGCACTTGTTATCTTTGGAGCACTTGTAATCTTAGGCGGTATCAAATCAATCGGAAAAGTTACAGCATTCTTTGTGCCGATTATGGCCCTTTTCTATTTTATTGCAGGAGCAATTATTATTATCTTAAACTTTGATTTGGTTCCCGCAGCATTTGGCTTGATTTTCAGTGATGCGTTCTCTGGCCAAGCAATTGCAGGTGGAGCAATCGGTACGGTTATCCGTTTCGGAGTTGCACGCGGACTCTTCTCAAACGAAGCTGGACTTGGTTCTGCTCCGATTGCTGCAGCAGCAGCAAAGACAGATATGCCTGGACGTCAAGCTCTAATTTCTATGACTCAAGTTTTGTTTGATACACTAATCATTTGTTCTATCACTGGTGTAACAATCGTTATGTCAGGCCAATGGAAGAATGGTATCGACAAGGGTGCTTTAACTGGTGAAGCGTTTGGTTTCTTCCTAGGAGGAGCTGGACCAATAATTGTTACAATTGGACTCATCTTCTTCGCATCTTCGACAATTCTTGGTTGGAGCTATTATGGAGAAAAGTGCTTCCAGTACTTATTCCCGAATCCGAAAGCTGTGTTCGGTTACCGAATCGTTTTCGTTCTCTTCATCTTTGTAGGGGCTACAGCATCTCTAGACGTTGTTTGGACACTTGCTGACGTATTGAATGGTCTAATGGCGATTCCGAACTTGATTGGCCTTCTCGGCTTGTCTGGAGTTATCGTACTAGAGTCCAAGCGTTTCCAAGCGAAGATTCAGGAAGAGAAACGTATCAAAGCTGGTCTACCTGTTGACAGCGAATCAAAATAATGGAATGATTAAGTCCGAAGATAGCGAAAGGCGGAAAACTTATGGACTTAACTCAACCCACTCCTGAAAATGTTTCGTATATGATCGATCAGATTAAAGAGAAATTAAGAATGGTAAATGTAGATGCTATGAAAGCAGAGAACTTCAGTACTTCAAAGTATGAAGACTTACATTACATTTACAAAATGGTAATGAAGCGTGAAACAGTAACACCGAACGAAATGCAAGCGATTGTTGCTGAACTCGGTTCACTACGCAACTAATCTTCATCTACAACATAGTAAAAGCGGATCCCGATTAACTGGGATCCGCTTTTTTATTATTCATATGCTGAACCGTCTTTTAAGACACGCGGCTGGATCAGAACTTCAACGCGTCTATTCTTAGCTCGGCCCACTTCTGTATCGTTAGGGGCGATTGGTCGGAATTCGCCGTATCCTTTAGCACTGAAAGCCAGAGGATCTACTTTCTTGTTTTCAGCAATAATGGATAAGAAGTTCACAGCACGCATGACACTGAGTTCCCAGTTCGATTTGTACTGACCACTCATCATTGGGATATCATCCGTATGCCCCGTTATAACAATTTGCCTAGGCTTTTCAAAAACTAGCAAATTTGAAATATCTGTTGCAATCGAACGATATTGACTGTCGATTTCAGCTCTACCTGGACCAAACAGTACACTATCTCTGATGGTCACCAGTAACCCCTCTTCAGTAAGTTTAGTATCGAACTGTCCTTCTAATTCGTTCGCAGCGATGTACTCTTCTAGGCTATCTTGAATCTCTTCCAACGATTTCTGATCTTCTAAGTAGGAAGAATTATCATTTTCTGAACCCGTATCCTTTTGTGGTACTGGTACAGTAGTAGGAGACGAACTGTCCATGACTCCTCTGCCGCCATCAAAAATCTCGTTAAATACCGCAGAAATTTGGCTGAACTTCGCTTCGTCTAGTGAACTCGATGCAAAAAGCACGATAAATAATGCAAGGAGTAATGTTAACAGGTCTGAGTACGGCAGTAGCCAAGACTCATCTACGTGACCATCATCTCTTTTACGGTTACGCTTCTTCGGCAACTTCACCCGCCTCCTTGCCTTTCGGGCTATCTGTTGCTAACTTACGACGTTCCTCCATAGATAGGTATGATGATAATTTCTGCTCAATGACGCGAGGTGCTTCTCCTTCAAGTACAGATAGAATTCCCTCGATCATCATATTCTTTTGACGAACTTCTTCAGCTGATTTACGCTTCAACTTATTCGCAAATGGATGCCATAGGACATAACCTGTGAAAATCCCTAGTAATGTAGCGATAAATGCTGCGGAAATCGCGTGCCCTAATGCATCGATATCATTCATGTTTCCTAATGCTGCAATTAGACCAATTACCGCTCCAAGTACACCAAGTGTAGGCGCATATGTACCCGCTTGAGCGAAAATAAGTGCACCTGCTGAGTGCCGATCAGACATTGCGTCTACTTCTTCACCGAGAACGTCTCGAATGTAGTCAGCATTTTGACCATCAATTGCAAGTCCAAGTCCATTTTTCAAGAATGGATCTTCAATCGAATCTGTTTGTGCTTCGAGTGAAAGCAATCCTTCTCTTCGAGCTACGTCTGCCCACGATGAAAACATTCTAATAATATCTGCATCAGATGATAACTTTTGTTCTTTAAAAATCACTCCGAAAAGTTTTGGGATACGTTTGATTTCGTTCATCGGAAAAGCGATGACTACTGAAGCTATCGTCCCGAAAATAATAATCAGGATAGCTGCGGGATTCAGCAAACTTGAAAGTGCCGCGCCTTTTAAAAACATACCTACAACAATTGCCACGACACCGATAATTAAACCAAACACCGTTGATAAATCCATGCAAAGACCTCCATGTCTTTCATTCTTCTATTTATTTCGTCAAAATTTGTACTTTCTTTAGGGAATCGCGATGAGAAATCTTAGTAATCTTTCATAAAGTTATTGTAAGCGAATTCAAATCTTTCTTTTTGCACTTTTCTTACCACTATTGGTACTATAAAGAGTATATAGTGAAAGGGGTTTAACTTAAATGAATACATTCGAACAACAGTTACAAAATTATGCAGAACTTGCCGTAAAAGTTGGGGTAAACATTCAACCGGACCAAAGTCTTTTTATAAGCGCTTCTACAGATGTCCGGGAATTTGTACGGATTATCGTTGAAAAGGCTTACGCAGCAGGTGCTCGACAAGTTTTCGTCGATTGGAGTGACGACGTTATCTCTCGCATTCGATATGAACAAGCACCCGCGGATTCGTTTACTGAGTTCCCCTCTTGGAAAATTGCAGAGCGAGAAGATCTTGCTAAAAAAGGAACTGCCTTCATGAGTATTGTTTCTCAAAGCCCTGACTTATTTAAAAATGTAGATCCTTCTAGAATTCGTGATGCACAAAAGGCTAGTGGCTTAGCACTTGATGGCTTCCGTCAAATGATGCAAGCTGACAAGTTTAGCTGGACAGTAATTGCAGCTCCTTCAGTGGACTGGGCTGCTCTTGTTTTCCCAGATCTCCCTGTTGCGGAGCAAGTCCCATCATTATGGAATGCAATTTTCAAATCCACACGTTCGAACACAGCTAATCCAGTAGATGAATGGAAGCAACATGATCAGAAGCTACATGAGAAAGTGGATTATTTGAACAGCAAGCATTACCATAAACTTCACTATACAGCTCCAGGTACTGATCTAACGATTGAGTTACCTGAAAAGCATACATGGTGTGGTGCCGGAAGTGTCAACGCGGATGGCGCAACATTCATGGCTAATATGCCTACGGAAGAAGTCTTTACAGCACCGCTAAAAACAGGTGTGAATGGTGTGGTTTCAAGCACGAAGCCACTAAGTTATGGCGGTACCATTATCGATGATTTCAAAATCACATTTAAAGACGGGCAAATTACAGAGATCTCTGCTAGCCAAGGACAAGACGTCTTAGAAAATATGATTGAGGCAGATGAAGGCGCTAAATATTTAGGTGAAGTTGCACTTGTCCCTCATGAGTCACCAATTTCTGCATCTGGTCTGTTGTTTTACAACACACTTTTCGATGAGAATGCCTCAAATCATTTAGCCATTGGTAGCGCATATGCGTTCAATCTAGTTGGCGGTAAAGAAATGGATCGCGAAGCACTTGAACAACACGGCTTGAACCAAAGTATTACGCACGTTGACTTCATGGTTGGATCCGGCGAGATGGACATTGACGGAATCTTGGAAGATGGAACAATCGAACCTGTGTTCCGCAAGGGCACTTGGGCTTTTTAACTCGAGTTGCCTAGTTAGCATTTCAACATTATTTAACATCTGAATTCATCGAACCTATCGTCTTTTATATCACTTTGGTTACTTACTTTTTTTGGAAATCGCGAAAGACTCTTAAATTTTCTATGGAAATGCGGTATACTTAGTGTAGTCACTTGATTATTCATAGAGAGGAGACTAATAATGGGCTTACTAATTGTTACAATCTTAGGTTTTGCAGTTACTTTTGGACTTGCTGCTTTGTTTATGATTCACTACATGAAAGATTCTTTAGTATCGCATGACTCAGAAATAATTGATGCAAAACCAGATGTCCGCTATTAACTTCTTTACGATCGCGGTCTTTTGAAATATAGAAAAAGGGCTGCCTAAAGGCGCCCTTTTTCTCTACATACTTATTAACGGAGGAATTCCTTATGACACTTCTATCAACTATTTTAGAACATAATGACAAATTCGTGGAAGAACATCAATACGAGCAATATGCGACAACAAAGTTCCCTAACAAGCGTATCGTCGTTTTGACATGTATGGATACACGCCTCACTGAACTACTACCTAACGCTATGAATTTAAAAAATGGTGATGCTAAAATCGTTAAAAGTGCAGGAGCACTTGTTGCACATCCATTCGGAAGTATTATGCGTAGTTTACTAATTGCAATTTATGAATTACAAGCGGATGAAGTATACATCATTGGACACTATGATTGCGGCATGAGCTCTATTGATACGGAGTCCATCATCGACAAAATGGTTGCTAGAGGGATTGATAGAGACCTTTTCAAAACACTTGCGTATTCAGGCGTGGATCTTAAAGGTTGGCTTCATGGATTTAAAGATGTAACTGCAAGTGTGAAACAAAGTGTGGATGCGGTACGTAATCATCCACTAATGGATACAACAGTTCCAGTTCACGGACTTGTCATGCATCCTGATACGGGTAAACTCGACATTATTGAAGATGGGTATTCAAAAACTACAAAATAAGCGACTTATTCCGCACTATTTCCCGGGAAATAGACATAAAAAACACAGTCCTTCTCAACTTGAAATAAGTGAGTAAGACTGTGTTTTTTAATGCAACCATATCCGAAAGCGACTTTTCAAAAATCGCCATGCGGTCTTACCCTTTCAATAGTCATCTTCAAGTTGAGCATACATATAATGGTCTTCCCATACTCCATTAATGTAAAGAAGTTTCCGATGTAAACCTTCGCGATTGAAGTTCGTTTTTTCAAGGACACGTATAGAAGCTACGTTCCTCGGAGATACATACGCTTCTACACGATGCAAGCCCGCAGTTTCGAATGCGAAATTTGTAATCAGATCTAACGCCTCTGTCCCCATTCCCATACCTGCAGATTCATAATCAATAGAATACCCGACAAATCCGCTCGAAAACGGCAATCGCTTTATGCTATACAACGAAATTTGCCCAACTAATCGACTTGTTTCGCTATTGAAAATCCCGAAATTATACTCCCGACGGTCTCTCATTTGATAAAGGGATTCACGGATTTTTTCTTTTTGCATAGGTACTGTATAATAGCTAGCGTCATGACGTGGCTCAAATACGGTCCAGTATTCTTTGTTTCTTGATACTAACTCTGTAAAAATGACTGCATCTTCTTCTGTCAATATTCGTAAATAACAACTAGATCCTTCAAGTAGTATCACGCCTATTCCACCTTTTGCACTTGCCATTAGTCAGTCGTTCAAACTTGTATTACGTATACGCTATGTACTCATTTTGCTTATTATACCATGTTATTCCCTAAAACAACTGTCCTATCCGCTACCATTAGGAAGAATTGTTGCGAAAACTTCATAATTACTTTTTCACTACCACTTTTTAACTAGTATACTGTTATAAGGAGGATAATACATGAAAAAAATAATTGTTACTATTGTTTTTCTAGCGTTAACAGCTGCACTAAGTTTATCACATTCCACTCTATTGAACGGCATGACTACAATTGAAATCGCACATAAACTTCCGATACTTCTTATGCCTGCAGATATCACCTTTATCATTCGGCCTATTATTTTTCTGTGCTTAGCATTTTGGATTTATAAATTCAACTCTACTGACCGTTTATCTAATCGACGCGTAGTACTGTTTTGCTTAGCATGCTTTGCAAATGCAGCTTGGTTTCCACTATGGCATTATAGTTATTTTGGTTGGGGTTGTTTGATAACATTAGTTGGGTTGCTATCACTTTATACACTCTACCTTACCTATCCTCAGAAAAAGAATGAATGTGGCCAACGCGTTCCAATTGCATTACTCTTTTCTTGGACATTGATTGACTTTGTCATCAATACGAATTATTTACTTGTACTAGATGAGTGGAATCGCATGGGTCTTAGTACAGTTCTATGGACCATTCTGAATTTAACAGTTCTTACAGCGATTGCATTACATTTTAGTTATCACCATCGCGACTGGGTAATTTCTTCCGTATTCATTTGGGTGTTTATCGGCATTCTACTGAACATTAAAACAGAAGAACTATTTGTAACTATGTCTACCCTATTTCTAATTGCCATATTGATTTTCGGGTTTTTCATGTTCGCGCCGACTTCCGTTTCTAAAAACAGAAAAGAGACATCGATTTAGCAGTTGTACTGCTGAATTGATGTCTTTTTTTTACTTTCCCAATGAATTCTTCTTATAGATTATCTAGTCCATGTGCTTTTCCATGGATAGTTGGTCATACTGATTATAAAGTTTGTAAAGAAAGGAGATGCATCTTTTGGATAACTCAAAATTATTATCTTCACTAAGTTACTTCAGCGTTTTTTTCGCACCCTTATTAGTTCCATTCGTAATTTGGCTTGTTGTTGACAATCGCGATGTTAAACAGCATTCAAAACGAGCACTCATTTCTCACTTGATTCCTATGATTTTATTAATTGCAGCAACCCTTATATCGTTTTTTCAATTTTTTCCTCTTCGTCAAACTTCTTTAGACTTCATGCATGACCCATCCATAAATACAGTAGCGAATCCTATGGGTTTCTGGGGAGCAGCGCCTATACTTTTCATGATGATCTACGGTTTTCTATTTATCATCGTGCTCATATGGAATGTCGTCCAAGGAGTGAAAGTATTCAAATACTAACAAACCGTCTACTCAGGTAGTTCCACTGAAATGTGTTATAGTTAGAATTGACAAAGAAAGTACAGAAAGAAGGATTTCACATGATTGCAACTACAGAAGAAGAATTTGCTGCGTTACGTAAAATCGGACGTATTGTTGCCGAGATTCGCGAAGAGATGAAAGCAGCAGCTGTCCCTGGCATGACAACGAAGGAACTTGATGAATTTGGAGGCAAACTTTTTGCAGAAAAAGGAGCTGTTTCCGCACCAATCGATCAGTATGATTTCCCTGGTTATACGTGTATCAGTGTCAATCATGAAGTTGCTCACGGCATCCCAGGCAAGCGCGTGCTTAAAGATAGCGACTTGATTAACATCGATGTGTCTGGTTCATGTGGTGGCTACTTCGCAGATACTGGTATTTCTTTTGTTTTAGGTACTGCTGATGCAGCGAAGCAAAAGTTATGCGATACAGCGAAGAGTGCATTCGATCGTGCAATGACAAAAGTAAAATCAGGTTCACGCCTAAATCAGATTGGTAAAGCTGTAGAACGTGAAGCAAAAGATAACGGACTGACAGTGATTAAGAACCTAACGGGTCACGGAATTGGTACTACGCTTCACGAAGAGCCTCAACATGTACTTAATTATTATGATCCATGGGAGCCAACCATCATGAAAGAAGGTATGGTTATTGCGGTAGAGCCGTTCATCTCCGCAAAAGCTGAACACATTATTGAAGAAGGCGATGGCTGGACTTTCATCACTCCGGACAAGTCACTCGTTGCTCAGATCGAACATACGATTATCGTAACAAAAGACAAGCCAATAATTTTAACAGAACTCTAAACAAAAAAACGTATGCCATGATTATCATGGCGTACGTTTTTTACTTTTTCTTTTTCTTTTTTTGTGCCGAAGGTTGTTGTGCAATTATAGATTTCGAGTTACCTTCTACAAGTTTTCCACCATGCCATACTTTTTGAACAGGCTTATACCCTTTTGCAAGTTTCCGGTAATCTCGCTCTTCTGGATAAGATAATAAAGTTAGGACTTCTCCATCTGCACCTGCACGACCTGTTCGCCCTGAACGATGCACATATTGTTCTACGGTATGCGGCACATTTACATGGATAACGTGTGTTAATCCTTCAATGTCCAATCCGCGTGCTGCTAAATCCGTCGCAATTAGGATACGAATATCCCCTTTACGGAACTTATCGAGTGTTTCTTGGCGTTCAAATTTGTTCATATCTGAATACAATACAGCTACCGGCGCACCTTCATACTGTAATTTCATTTCTTTCATCCGTAGCTGATCTACGTTATTGATGAATGCTAGAGCGCGTAGGCCACTCACATGTGACAGTCCACGGAGTACTTCTGTTTTGTTACGCACTTCCGTCTTCACATATGAATGAACGACCTGACCTGATGCGGGCATTTCTTCAGCCGTTACTTTCAAATGAACAGGATCCTGCATGAAACGATTTGAGACATCTTCAATATCTTCTGTAATCGTTGCAGACACTACTGCTACTTGACGTGACTCATGTGACGATTCAATCATGTTTTTCACAGCTACACGATTTTCACGAGACAATAACTGGTCACCTTCATCTAGAATAATATGGCGGATATCGCCCATCTTCAACTTTTTGTTCTTGATCAGCTCAGAAAGACGTCCTGGTGTCCCAACGACAATTGTAGGCTTTTTCTTTAACTTTTCAATTTGGCGCTGCATATTGGCTCCGCCAATTAATTGAGTAACCGTAATTTGAGTGCCTTCAGTCCATTCACGAATTACATTTACAATCTGCATCGATAATTCTTGAGAAGGTGTCATGATTAGTGCCTGTGTTTGTTGCTTAGAACCATCCGTCAGTTCCAATAAAGGCAATACATACGCAAGTGTTTTTCCTGAACCCGTTGGAGATTCTGCTACAACATCTCTTCCAGCTAACATTTCAGGTATCATTTGTTCTTGTATCGGCATTACATTTTCGAATTTCCATTTTTCTTGGATTTCTTGACTCATTCCTTGTAAAAAGGACATACCTATCCCTACTTTCGCTATCTTCCTACCAGTTTACCACAGTTCTATACTTGCCTGCTCATTTCTTAAGGGTGTCTTTTTTGTACATATATGCTTGAAGTCACAAAAATAAACACCAGCTAAGGATATTTCCTCAACCGGCGTTTAACTTATACGTACTTATAATATTCTTTCATTAATAGATATAATGGTAATTCATAGAGTTGCTTTTCATCAATTTTGAAAATGCCTCGCTCCACCAGTCGTTGAATAACATCCTCACGCTTCATATCCATTTTAGTTTCTTGTAATTTCAACATGGTGCTCGCTCCTCTTTGAGTTTGTACACACTTATCTATTCCTTATTTTAAGGAACAATAAACCTATACCACCAAATTCCAATTCTGAAATAGGTGACCTCTTAAGCAGAACATAGTAATATAAATTAACGGACTTTTCCGCCACAACGGACAATCGCTGTTTCAGCGAGAACACGTAATGTGTCTAGGAATTTTTGATCCAACTGAAGCTCTTTTTTTACAATAGAGAGTTCTGTACACCCTAGAATAATTCGCTCACAATGCAATGCTTCCATCGCCTTCGTAATCTTCTCCCATAAGTTCACATCTGTCGGTCGCCCTGCTTTCACTTGGTCGTAGATGACAGTCATCACATCTCGTTGGATTTCTTCGTCCGGCAACACGGGCGTTAAACCAGCATCCCTACACGATTGTTGAAAGACACCTGCTTCGATTGTTCCTGTCGTTGCTAAGATTCCTACACGCTTCGCACCTTCAGCGGAGGCACGGTGAACCGTTTCATTAATCATATGAATAACAGGAACGTTAACCGACTCCTGGATTTCTTTAAAAAATGTATGAGCGGTATTACACGGAATAGTAATAACTTGCGCTCCCATTGCTTCTAACTTTTGTGCGTCCTTCACTAAAACTGGAACAGGATTCGTTTGAGTAGAATCCAAAATGAATGCAGTCCGATCTGGTATTGTTGTGTCATTTAGAATGATCATATTTATATGATCCTGATCTTTTTCAGCTTCAGTAAGTCGTACAATCATATCTCCGTAATACATCGTGGCAAGGGGACCTACGCCGCCAATAATTCCTAGTGTTTTCATAAGGGCATCTTACTTTCTGTAGTTAGTTTAAGCGGCTATACCGATTGAAAAAGTATATCACAATTACTTGAACGTTTGAGAATTGGACAAGTTCCATACGTGCGTTCAATCTAAAAAGAAGAGGCTGCGTAAGCAACCTCTCCTTCTCTATTAATTACTCTTCAATTTTTTCTTAAGTTGTTGAACTTTCGGTACGACCTTAACGAATAAATTATACAAAAGTGGTTTATAGACATGGTCAATTTCACCAATGTACGTTGTGACATTATCGTCCTCATCGTTGAAGAAACTCTTTTTAAATGCATAAAGACCATCTTCTTCGGAATTCGTACTGAAAATCCCACCTAGATCATATTGAATCGCATCTTCTTCAAGTCCCCACTTCATCATCTCAAAGTTCATCAAGTGGTTCGGATTCATATTACGTTTGACATTACTGCTACCTGCATACAAATAATACATCTTACCCGCATAATTGATAGTAACCGCTGCCGCCAACTTGTCTTCCTCATGCGTCATTAAATAGATACGCAAGCCATCGAAGTTGTCGCGAAGCTTAACAAAATACTCATACGAGCGAGTAGTAATATGATTTCGTTCTGCCATCGTTTTATAAATATCGAAGAAGTCCTTCAAGTACTCATCTGAGCGAGACCAAGAAGTTTCGACACCTTTCTTCGCAGCGCTACGAATCAGGTTACGTGTCTTTTTACGGAACCCAGCCATTAGTGCGTCCTCATCTTTACCTTCTAACGAGACGATCATATTCATCCTCGGTTGAATCAGGTCGTCTTTTCCAGCATCCGTATTATGCACAGTATATCCTGCATTTCTATAGAGCTGATCGAGTTTTTCATCAAATACGACTTCCGGATCCATTTTCAATGCGAATGCTTTATGCTTTTTCGCTAAAGGCTCTGCTTCTTTTAACAATGCTGCAACTTTACGCTCGTCATACACATCACAGACGGGTCCTCGTGGCGCATACAGAAGTGAATAGCCTCCAGGTACTTTTTTAATGAGCAGCGACATAGCTGCAGTGATTTCACCATTTTCTTCTAGATATACTTGTTCATTGCCCCAGTCATCTTTAATGAACGACCAGTTCAGGTCTTGGGTCATCGAACGATACGGGGAAGACCGGACAAACGCATGATAGCGTTCGACTTCGGCCAAGTTGTTTTTATCTAATATAGGCACTGATTTGACACTCCTTAGTCATAACGCCTTTCACGTTCAGGCATTCTCTACCGTTTGAAATCAGTTTTTCTTTTTGAAATACTGTTCAAATCGATTGTAGTAATTGCGGTAATAATTATAAAGTTTTAATGAGCGGATCAGAGACTTGTCCTGATCGTAGTAAAGCGTGGAAGCAGTTTTGCCTTCTTTTATCAAGCGCTTCACTTTTGTTTTCAACTGATCATCCATCGTATACTTCACTAATAACTTTTTCGGAACGGCATGCCAAAGCACTTCGTTTCGTCCGTACTCAATAGGATTATCATGCTGGTACACACGGTCTTCAACTAAATACTTAGCCATATTGTAGCCATTTGCAGTAACGAAGAAACTACTGCGTCCTTGGCGGATGTTAAGTTCGAAAATCTTATACTTTCCATCTCGGCGATCATATTTCAAGTCAATGTTGGCATACCCAACAAAACCGATTGCTTCTAGGAATGTCTTATACTGATCGTAGATTTCCTGGTTTTCTTCACCAACGATACCGACATAGTTGCCGATCAAGACTGGTGTATAGTCTTCTAAAACGACATGACCTAAGCACATCATTCGAACTTTTCCATTGCGGTCACAATACGCATTTAATACACGCATCACAGTATCATCGCCTGGAATGTAATCTTGAATGATAAGTTTCCCATCATATGAAGATTGATAAATGCGTTTGATTGCATCGACATATTCCTCTTTCGTATGAAGAACATATGCCTTTTTCTTCCCCTCAAACTGTGCAACAAAGTAACGCATACTATCAGAAGGTTTGACAACTACCGGAAAATCGAATGGAAGCGAATCATGAGGATCCATTCCCTTCTCAAACATGACGGTATCGGGGTAGTCCAGGTTGTATGTTTCAGCCATTTCATAGAAATTTTCTTTAAAAATGATGGCATCCATCATTTCTTCATCTACAAATGGCACTATGTAATGAGGTTCTAGTTGACTCCGGCTACGTACTGCAAGTTCTACATAATTTTCGTTACTCGCTATCAACAGCAGCTTGTCCGTCTGTTGAAGTAACTCGTCTTTTAATGTAAGAAGACTTTTCACAAATATCTCAGGCTGATCAAAATCAGCAAAAATCCGTTTGTCTACAATTTTACTGTGCATCGTTGATAAAAGTTCCCCTTTAGTCGCAACGATACTGACGATTCCGTACTGTTCGTGGAAGGCACGCGCCATTCCGTAAGCATTATCGTCAGACCCTAGTATTACGGGGATGAAATCTGTTTTTTGCATGGTGTTCCTCCATTCCAAGACAGCAAAAAAGCGTCGAGACGCACTCTATTCGACTGTCCATACCTGTCACAAGTTTAGCTTACCCCCTTTTGCAAGTCAAGAAACGAGGGGGTATTGAAAGACGCGTAAAAGCCGCCCCTATAACAGGAGCGGCCTCTAGTCTTTACTCACCAAGATCGACGTTATGATACACTTGCTGCACATCTTCCAAGTCTTCGATTGCATCGATCATCTTTTCGAATTGCTCTATTGAACCTTCGTCTATTTCGATGTCATTTTGAGCTAGCATCGTAAGTTCAGCTACCGTGAACTCTGTAATGCCTTCTGCTTTAAATGCTTCTTGTACTTCGTGGAATGCAGTAGGGTCTGCGTAAACAAGAACCTGTCCGTCCTCTTCGCTAATGTCGTTAACATCAACGTCGTGTTCCATCATCAATTCAAGAACGTCGTCTGCTGACTTTCCTTCGATTCCGAAAACTGCCGTATGGTCAAACATGTACGCAACAGAACCACTGACACCCATGTTGCCTCCGTTTTTACCGAATGCAGCCCGAACTTCTGAAGCTGTACGGTTAACGTTATTTGTAAGTGCATCTACAATTACCATAGAGCCATTCGGTCCGAAACCTTCGTAACGAAGCTCATCGTAGCTCTCTTCACCGCCGCCTTTAGCTTTTTCAATTGCACGGTCGATAATTGCTTTAGGGACACTGTACGTTTTCGCACGTTCCAAAACGATTTTAAGCGCTTGGTTGGACTCAGGATTCGGCTCCCCTTGTTTTGCTGCTACATATATTTCGCGTCCGAATTTCGCATAAATACGGCTCGTGTTAGCATCTTTTGACGCTTTCTTTTCTTTAATATTGTTCCATTTACGGCCCATTGTGACCACTCACTTTCTGTTTAGATGAATCAGAGTAGAATATCCTTTTCCTAGTATATCACGACTAAATTCATTGCGGAAAGTAAAAAACGTTAAAAATGCAAGACTTGCTACTTACAGAAAAGTGTGGCAAAGTAATAGGTGAATACCAAACAACTTCATCACTGACAATATGTAGGGGTACCGAATACCGGTTGAGATGCACGTAAGTTGCAGACCCTTTGAACCTGATCTGGGTAACGCCAGCGGAGGGAACATATTCATTTCATAATGATTATGTGACGCGCGCTTCCGTTAAACGGGAGTGCGCGTTTTTTTGTTGCAGTGTGAAACTCCAGGAGGGGGATTTCATTGAAACGAATACTAACAGTCTTGTTCGCGGCATCTTTACTTTCGGCTTGCGGGACAGAAAAAGAGCCTGTTGCGTCAGGTTTTACGGACAAAGAAGCGACTCAAAAAGTCCACTTTGCACTCGATTGGACACCGAATACGAACCATACCGGTTTGTACGTAGCGCAGGAAAAAGGTTACTTTAAAAACGAAGGACTGGATGTAGAAATCATGCTACCCGGTGAAGCTGGAGCAGATCAGCTCGTTGCTTCAGGGAAAGCCGACTTCGGAATCGGTGCTCAAGAAGCACTCACTGAAGCACGGGCCGTAGGGATTCCAATTGTTTCAATTGCAGCTATCATCCAGCACAACACTTCAGGTTTTGCTTCATTGAAAGAAGAAGGCATCGAATCTCCAAAAGACTTTGAAGGAAAAAACTATGGCGGTTGGGGTGCACCAGTGGAGCAAGCAGTTGTTGAGTCCTTGATGGAAAAGGATAACGCAGATAGTAGTAAAGTGAACTACATCAACATGGGGTCTTCTGATTTCTTTACTGCCATTCAACGCGATGTTGACCTAGCTTGGGTATATTACGGATGGACAGGCATCGAAGCTGAACAGCGCGGAATGGATCTCAATATTCAATACTTGAAAGATTACTCAGAGAAACTGGATTACTATACACCGGTCATCACGACAAACGAAAAACTAATTGCTAAAGATCCGGACACCGTGAAAGCGTTTGTTGCTGCTGCTACAAAAGGCTACCAGTTTGCAATTGACCACCCAGATGAAGCTGCAGAAATTCTTATTAAAGCTGTGCCAGATTTGGATCCGGAACTCGTCAAGAAAAGTCAACAGTGGTTGTCTCCTAAATACCAGGATGATGCAGCTCGATTTGGCGAACAAAGTTTAAAAACATGGGAATCTTATGCAGAATGGATGAACGATAACGGCTTACTCGATGGCGAATTTAACGCAGAAGATGCTTTCACTAACGAATTTTTACCGAACTGAGGAGGAATGAACAATGGCAAATGCACTAGTTAGTATTCAAATCATACCGAAAACACCGAATGGCGAAGACGTAATCCCATATGTGGATGCAGCAATCGAAGTGATCGACCAATCAGGCGTTCCCTATCACGTAGCACCTTTAGAGACGACGATGGAAGGCGAACTATCAAAATTACTAGAAATCATCGAAAAGATGAATGTGCGCGTGACTGAACTAGGGGCTACAAGTGTTATTTCACAAGTTAAAATTTATAGCAATCCTGCGGGAGCATCTATGGACAAACTTACGGAGAAATACAGATGAAATCCGCATTATCTAAAGGATGGAGACCGTTACTGGTCCTCATCCTTTTACTCGTTCTATGGGAAGGCATTGCGCGCCTCTTCGAAGTCCCAAGCTGGTTGCTGCCATTGCCTACTCAAATTGCTCAAGAAGCATTCACTGGCTATGCCTTGTATACCCCACACATCTTGTCTACCATCACACTGTCTGTGACAGGTTATGTTGTCGGGATTTCAGTAGGTATCCTTGTTGCAATACTCTTATTCCGAATCCCCTTTCTTCAGCAAGCGTTCTATCCGCTTCTGATTTTATCGCAAAACATTCCTGTAATTGTACTCGCTCCCCTTCTCGTCATCTGGTTCGGGTTTGGAATGCTACCGAAAGTGATCGTCATTGTCCTTGTTTGCTTCTTCCCGGTTACTATTGCAGCACTGGATGGCTTCAGGCAGACGGACCGTGATATGTTGTACTATTTAAAAATGATTGGAGCAAGTGATCGACAGATTTTCTGGAAATTACAATGGCAACATTCGTTACCTTCCTTATTTTCAGGATTAAAAATCGCTGGAACGTACAGCGTCATGGGTGCTGTCATTTCAGAATGGCTTGGGGCGAACAAAGGTATCGGAGTGTACATGACACTTGCGTCTTCTTCGTTTAAAACAGATCGGGTATTCGTTGCAATTGTACTGATCATGCTACTGAGTCTGGTGTATTTTGGAATTGTCTTAGCCATAGAAAAAAGCGTCTTGCGCTGGCGCAGTCAGGGAGGGAACGATTCGAATGGGTCAATTAATTCTTGATAACTTATCAAAATCATACGGTGCCAATCATGTCCTTCAAGACATTACATTGTCCGTTAAAGAAGGTGAATTCGTTTCCATTGTCGGGCCATCAGGTAGTGGGAAAAGCACAATTTTTCAGCTGATTGGCGGCCTGTATACACCTGATGGCGGAACGATTTCGCTCGACGGTTCGTTACTGAACAATTCGCGCGGCCACATCAGCTATATGCCCCAAAGCCCTGCACTCTTTCCTTGGCGCACCGTGCTTCAAAATGTAGAGCTGAGTGCTGAAATCGCTGGAACGCCAAAAGATCCAGAGAAAACGAAAGCACTCATTAAAAGCGCGGGACTCTCGGGTTATGAGAATGCGTATCCTAGTGAACTTTCCGGAGGTATGAAACAACGCGTGTCTTTCATACGCAGTTTAAATGCTCCACAATCTATCATCTGTTTAGACGAGCCTTTTTCTGCGTTGGATGAATTCACCCGTCTCGAAATGCAACAATGGCTCCTATCGATTTGGGAAACGTATCGGAAATCGATTCTCTTCATTACACACGACATCGACGAAGCTTTGTTTCTTTCCGATCGAATTGTGATTCTGTCTGACAAACCTGCGATCGTGAAAAAAGAAATAATCGTTCCGTTCGATCGACCACGATCTGAAGAATTACTTTTTAGTGAATCATTCCTATCGTTGAAACGCGAAATCTACAATGAGCTCCGTGGATAATATTGTATTGTGGAATAGGTTTAACCATGTAGGAATGAAGGGAATGGAGTACTATAACTTCTTCTAAGGAGCGCTAACTTATGAAACTAACTAAAGTCGTGAAAACTGCTATTAAATGGGGACCAATTATTTTACCGGTCGTCCTGAAATTCGTAAATGACAGAAAACAAACTGGAACGATTCCTAAACGTAGACACTAAAAGAGGGCAAGCCATTTAGCTGGCCGCCCTCTTATTTTCTATGAAGTGAGTACAAGTTCTTTTGAAGGTCCGCAGACAATCGTGTGTACTTCAGATCCGTCTAATGTTTCTTTTGTATACAGCTCATTCACCAAGTTCTCAAACTGAATTGCATGCCCACGGATTAGTTCTTCCGTCCGCTCTACTGCAACAGTAAACAGTTCTTGCATTTTGACTTCTTTTTCAGTCTTACTGAACGTCAACGTAAATCCATCTTGAAGTAAACCAGTATCGACCATACGCTCGATAATACTTTTCGCTTGCTCCACATCTCCGCTGACACCAATACTATGTTCCCCTAAGTAAATCCTCTCAGCAATTCCACCGCCAAGAATCATACTCACTTGGTCAAGAAGTTCACTTGCCGTTTGCAGATGAAGTTCTTTTTGAATAGGGGCAACGTAACCTAGTGCTTGTCCACGAGGAATGATTGTCGCTTTACGTACAGAATGTGGCTTTGTAATAGCAGCAATAAGCGCATGACCCGATTCGTGAATCGCGACGCGTCTTTTAGTCAACGGATCGTTCATACTGCGTGACGTGTTACCGAGTATTGTGCGGTCAATTGCAAAATCCATATCACTAACATCTATTTCTGAGCGTCCTTCACGGATCGCCCGTTTGCTAGCTGTTGTAAACAATGCACTGATTTGTGCACCTGAGAATCCAGTTGTGCTCTCAGCTAGCATATCGAGTGAAGATGCTACGTTAGGTGCTAATGCCTTGCCCTTTGTATGGATGTCCATAATTTCACGGCGTCCTTGGGTGTCAGGAAGCGGTACTTGGAACGAATAATCGATTCGTCCAGGACGTAAAAATGCTTCATCTAACATATCTTTACGATTCGTAGCAGCAATGAACAACACACCTTTGTTGTCTTGTCCACCATCGAGTTGGACAAGAAGTTCAGTCAACGTTTTTTCAGACTCTTCCCCGCCGTGAGCCTTACGTTTACCAGCAAGTGCGTCCACTTCGTCAATGAAGATGACCGCCATTTCCTGTTTTCTTGCGTTTTGGAACATCGTTCGAATCCGGGATGCCCCAACACCGACAAATAGTTCAGTAAACGCAGAACCACTGGAAGAGTAGAAAGAAGCTCCTACTTCGTGAGCAATCGCTTGCGCCAGTAACGTTTTCCCTGTTCCTGGAGGGCCTTCAAGTAAAATACCTTTAGGTGCTTTTACACCGAGTGCTTCAGATCGTTTCGGGTCTTTAATAATGTCTAACGTTTGATAGATCTCATCTTTCATCTCCTGAGACAAACCACCAATGTCGTTCAATGTAATAGTGGGAAGAGGTGTTTCTTTCGAGGCACTGTGCTTCATGGAAGCTGCTCCGACACCAAACTTACCTTTCTGTTGCAGGAAGAAAAATACTAGAAGAGATGCAAACAAAAGTCCTGCGATGAGATAAGCGGATGCATTCCCACCAGAATACGTATAAGAAACGTTGTATGTTTTGACCAGTTGTTCGGCTAGTTCGCTTTCCGGACGGACATTTGTTACAAAAAGATCGTTCCCAGCTTTCAAGTAGAGTGCTCCAGATGACGTTTCTTTCAACGATGCTTCGCCCGCTTCAGCTCCTAGTTTTTGCTCTAAAGCTGTATAGGATAACGGTGTTGCACGATGAGCATCGCTTGTAATCCAGAATACAAAAGATGCCGTTCCAATGACGAGGAGGGACAGGACGATAACTAATTTTGAAGTATAAAATTTAGCAAACTTCAAATTTCCCAGCTCCTTAATTAAGATATCTCCATTATAGGGAGTCTACTAAGGAAATGAAACTAAGTAATCTTACAACTTAGTGTCCATATAGTGAACAGATGTATTCCGTCATGGATTAGTCACGGACACTTGCGTAGCTCCCAAATACACGATGAGCATACATACTTCCGTATGTTCGAACCATACTGAAATGGCAAGGTTAACTGATATCTGAGGAGGTTTTTCCTATTCAAAAAGACAAGCGCAATAAGTCTAACAGCAGCAATCCCTCTGTATCCCAAGCAGAAACGAACACAGATCAGACGCTTAAGAAGATGAAAGAAGAAATTTCATTGGAGTTATCCGAAATCGGGAATTTAACTCCGAAACAGGAACCTATGACGAATAATCACAGGGATGAGTCGGAGAGAGAAAAACATTATTAACGTAAAGATTCAAAAAGCCAACGCTTGTATGTTTACAAGCGTTGGCTTTTTTTATACCGCTGGTTTAGTGGAGAACTGGCTATTGTAAAGGTCCGCATAGAAACCTTCTGCTTCCAATAGCTCATCGTGAGTACCTTGTTCAATCACACGTCCTTCGTCCATCACCAAAATCAGATTGGCATCCCGTATGGTTGAAAGTCTATGTGCAATCACAAAGCTCGTGCGTCCTTCCATTAACCGATTCATCGCTTGTTGAATTAGCAATTCTGTTCGCGTATCGACACTAGAAGTCGCTTCATCCAAGATCATAATAGATGGGTCTGCTAAGACTGCACGAGCAATGGTAATTAGCTGTTTCTGACCTTGAGAGATATTAGATACCGATTCGTTCAAGATTGTATCATAGCCGTCAGGAAGCGTTCGGATGAAGTGATCCGCTCGCGCGGCTGTCGCAGCCTCAATAATTTCTTCATCAGTTGCTCCCTTTTTACCGTAAGCAATGTTCTCCTTAATCGTTCCATTAAATAGCCACGTATCTTGGAGCACCATTCCAAACGTTGTACGGAGATCCATCCTCGACAACTCTCTTGTATCAATCCCGTCCACTTTAATGGCACCGCCATTCAACTCATAAAAACGCATCAATAAATTGATGAGCGTTGTTTTACCAGCACCCGTTGGCCCGACAATTGCGACGGTTTGGCCAGGATGCACGTGGATGTTCATGTCTTCGATTAGTAACTGATCGTCATATCCGAAATCGACGTGTTCAAACGCAACTTCACCTTTTGCTTCTTTCAATATTGCATGGATAACTTCTGGAATTTCTTCTTCTTCATCCAATAATTCAAACACACGCTCAGCCGCCGCTACGGTGGACTGAATGATGTTCGCAATGTTTGCGGTTTGCATGATTGGTTGTGAGAATTGACGCGTATACGTGATGAACGCTTGAATGTCACCAATCGAGATGGTTCGTTGTGTCACAAGAATTCCACCAACAATACAGATGAGCACATAACCAAGGTTTCCAATCAGGGACATCATCGGCTGGATAATTCCAGAGATAAATTGAGCCCGACGCCCTGCATCATATAACTCCTCATTCACTTCAACAAATTCTTCAATCGCCTTTTTTTCATGCCCGAACACTTTCACCACTTGATGACCTGTGTACATTTCTTCAATGTGACCATTCAATTGCCCTAACGTCTTCTGCTGCTTTTTAAAATACTTCTGTGAACGTTTTAAGAGCGGTCGAATGACAAAAATAGAAAGTGGCAAACTGACAAGTGCAATTAACGTTAACCATGGACTAATCGTCAGCATCATCACAAGTATCCCGACCAGCGTAATGATCGATGTGATGAATTGTGTGATACTTTGCTGCAGCGTACTTCCAATTGTGTCAATATCATTGGTCACACGACTCAATGTATCACCCACTGGGTGACCATCGAAATACTTTAGCGGTAGTTTTTCGAGTTTATGGTTCACATCTTCTCGCAAATCATAGACTGTTTTTTGTGATACCCCGGACATGATGAACTGTTGCAGGTAAGTGAATACGCTGCTGAATACATATAAACCGCCTAACAGAAGCAATATCTTTCCAACTACATCAAAGTGAATCATTGCTCCAGGGACACCCGTCAGCTTTCCGTAAGCACCTGTAAAGATTTCCGTAATGGCGTTCCCCATTATTTTAGGTCCCGCAATACTGAATAACGTACTGAGTATGGCTGCTACGAACACAGCAATTAATTGATTTCTACGTGGCTTTAAATATCCTAATAGACGGCGTAACGTTCCTTTGAAGTCTTTCGCCTTTCTTCCGGCCATCATCATGTTGCCGCCGCCAGGTCCACCCATCGGTCCGCCACCGCGTCCGTGTTGCTGTCTCTTCTCACTCATGCGATTTCCTCCTCTGCAAGTTGAGATTCGACGATTTCTCGGTACACATCGTTCGTTTCAAGAAGCTCGTTATGTGTGCCGATTCCAGCGATTTGTCCCCGATCCAGTACAAGGATTTGATCGGCATCGATGACCGTACTAACCCGTTGTGCAACGATTACAACTGTCGCTTCGTTCGTTTCTTCTTTTAACGATGCTCGTAAATTAGCATCTGTTTTGTAGTCCAATGCTGAAAAGCTGTCGTCGAATATATAAATATCTGGTTTGCGGACGAGTGCCCGGGCAATTGACAACCTTTGCTTCTGTCCACCTGACAAGTTCGATCCGCCTTGTGTAATTTCAGACTCATATCCTTTTTCCATTTTAGAAACAAAGTCTTCCGCTTGCGCAATACGTGCTGCGTGCTCAATTTCAGACTCGGTTGCTTCTTCTTTTCCGAAGCGAATATTCTCAGCAATCGTTCCTGAAAACAGCGTTGCTTTTTGCGGCACAAAACCAATCTTCGAACGAATCTCGTCTTGAGAAGACTTTTTACTGTTGACTCCATTAATAGAAATCGCTCCGCTTGATACTTCGTAAAACCGGGGTATCAAGTTGACCAGTGTCGTTTTCCCTGAACCTGTACCACCAATGATTGCTGTCACTTCACCTGCTTTTGCTTTAAAACTAATGTCCGTTAGTGCAGGTTCATCCGCACCTGGATAGTAAAACGATACATGATCGAATTCCAAGGTTCCTGGCTCTTTATCAGCTTTCAACGTTCCTTCATCCAAAAACGTTGGCTCCATATCCAGCACTTCGTTAATTCGTTTAGCTGAAACTGCTGCACGCGGAATCATAATGAACATCATCGAAGCTGTCACGAGCGAAAACATGATCATCATGACATATTGGATATACGCCATTAAATCACCGATTTGCATTGCCCCGCTGTCAATACGCAATCCTCCGAACCAAATAATTCCTACAACTGTTAAGTTCATGACGAGCATCATTGTCGGCATCATGAACGCCATCAATTTGTTTACTTTAATAGAGACATCCGTTAAATCTTTATTCGCATTCTGAAGTCGCTCTTGCTCTTCTTTCTCACGATTGAATGTCCGGACTACTCGGATTCCCGTTAAATTTTCTCGGAATACTAAATTGAGACGATCGATTCGTTTTTGTACAGTTTGAAATAACGGTACACCTTTTTTCAATATCAAGACGATTGTTACGATTAGCACTGGCATCGCCGCTACAATTACTAGCGATAATTTCGCGTCTTTTGACAGTGCCATAATTAGCCCGCCGACTAACATGATTGGGGCACTAATGACCATGCGAAGCATCATAATAACGACTTGCTGAATTTGCGTAATGTCATTCGTCGTTCTAGTGATTAAAGACGCTGTTCCGAGCTTATCAAACTCTTGTAGTGAAAAACTTTCAACGTGTCGGAATACTTTATGCCGGATGTCACGACCCATTCCGAGTGCTGCTTTTGAGGAGAAATAACTAGCAACAATCGCTGCCAGTGCACTTACTGCAGTGACACCGAGCATCGCACCGCCGATTTTCCATATATACGGGATATCTCCTGCGACTACCCCTTTATCGATAATATCCGCCATTAGTGTAGGAAGGAACAAATCCGCCATCGATTGGATAAATACCAATCCCACAATCGCAACAACGAGCCACTTATATACGGATAAATTCTTTAATAATTTTATCATTCTACTGACTCCCTACTTCATTTTCTAAGTGTCCATTTGAAATCGGTAAGTGAATGATGAATACAGTTCCTTCATCATTTCTACTTTCCACTTCAATAGAGCCTTCGTGCATATCAATGATTTTCTTTACAATGGACAATCCGAGCCCACTGCCACCAAGAGCACGGTTTCTGGATGGATCTGCTTTATAAAAACGCTCAAATATGTGTTCTTGATGTTCCAAACTAATTCCGATGCCTGTATCGACAATCGTCACGACCGCGTCTTCATTCTGTTTACGAAGGGTAACAGCGAGTGTTCCACCCTCTGGCGTGAATTTAATGCTATTCGTAATGAGGTTCAGCCAGACTTGATCCATAAGTTCTTCGTCTGCACGCACGTCGAATTCATCTAATGAGATATCCAACTGAAGTGACTTTGCCAGCCATTGCGGCTCACAAGAAAGAATCACTTTCCGGATTTGCTGATCTAATCGATATGTCTTCATGTCAAACGGATACCGATCCGACTCCATAGATGTTAGTTTTAACAGATTGTCACTCAAATGAGCGAGACGTAAACTTTCCGTCTCAATGATATTCAAGTAATGATCACGATCTTCAGGGGCCAATTCACTTCGTTTTAACACCCTCGCAAAACCACTTATTGAAGCGAGCGGAGATTGAATTTCGTGCGAAACATTGGAAATGAACTCTTGCCGCATCTCCTCTAGCTCTTTCAACTCCACGGCCATGTCATTGATGCCTTCCACAAACTTTTCGAAAGGATGATTTTTCGCATGACCAAACTGGTGATTCAGCTGCACATTAAAATCACCCGTTGAGATTCTTTTCATTGCATCAATAATAGATGTTAGAAACTCTAAACGACGTGATGCTCCTGCCGAGGATATTAACCAAATCGTTAGGAAGAATAAAAAGATCGTTAGGTTCGTTTTAATGAACCCCATGCTAAAATCAGTTAAGTGGAAGTTGAATGCATCACTAACGTATGGGAATCCAAAGTTCACAAGCGCCGAATACAGCAAAATCAGTACCAAAAACGAGGCAACTACTTTGAGGATATGAACGGTTTTTTTCATGCAATGGCCTCTAAGCGATATCCTAAGCCTCGGACTGTTGTAATTTTTAAATCTGTTCCAATTGAACCAGGAAATCGCTCTCGCAAACGGTTTATGTGAACGTCAACGGTCCTATCCGTTCCTTCATAGTCATATCCCCAAATCGTTTCAATTAACTGCTCCCTCGAAAATGTTTTACCTGGATAGCTGGCCAGCAAAAAAAGCAATTCAAATTCCTTAAGCGGAAGTTCCAAACGTTCTCCAGCTAGCTCAACTTCAAAGGTTTTTCGATTCATGGTGAGACTACCCACGATTACAGTTTGTGAAATCGCGATTCGATAACGTTTTAACAATGCTTTGACTCTAACAACCAACTCAACAGGCTCAAAGGGCTTGACGAGATAATCGTCTGTTCCCAGTTCGAATCCCTTCACTTTTTGTGTCATATCCCCTTTTGCAGTGAGCATAAGCAATGGCATATCATAGGATTTACGTAATTCACGGCATAACTCCCAACCATCCATATTCGGCATCATGATATCCAAGATGACTAAGTCTGCCTTGAATGACTCAAGCTTCGCTAACGCTTCTATTCCGTCGCATGCAGTGGCTACTTCAAATCCTTCAGGAAGTAAAAAGAGTTTAACGAGCTCTCTCATATACGGGTCATCGTCTACAACTAACACTTTTGCCATAGCCTAATCCCTCCTTCGCATTTATCCGCTGCTGATAAAAGCAATCTTCATCGGCTCACTTGGTTTTATAATAATACACTTTTGTAAACTCAGTATAAACTTATTAAAACTTATCTTCCCTATTCTCGTCGCCTTCACCCTCACACAAACATTTCCATTGCATTTCGTCTATCGTAGCAGTAAGATAAGTACATAAGCTGCATTGTTCGTATTCCCATAAAGTTTTAACCTTTAAGCTGTAAAAGGGAGTTTTATATAGAACTGGAAATGGCAAACCAATCATTTTATGGTTGGACAGACAGGAACAGTTCTGCGAACACCCACTTTGAGGAGTGGTGGTTTAAAACTTTCTATGAATCGTAGTACGGCAAAGGCGGCCATAATTAAAACGCACCTTCCCAAGTGGAAGGTGCGTTTTTTTATAACACCAAGTTAGACGTATTTTTACACCAAAGGTAATGGATTTCAGAAAGAAATGGATGTGGGAGCTTTATGAAAACAACTGTCCTCTATAAAAAAACACCCCTGTTTGAAATTCAAGCTGATTTCTATCCGACAGATCGTGCAAATGCCTCTGTTATTCTATACATACATGGCGGAGGGTTCATCTGGGGAAGCCGTTCAGAGCTTAGCGAAGACCTCCGGAAGTTTTATACAGAAGCAGGCTTTGCACTATTTTCAATCGACTACCGATTATCTCCAGAGTCTACCTTATCCGACATCCTGGAAGACGTACAAGATGCACTTCTTTGGCTGACTCAAGAAGGTGCAGAAAGGTTCACGATTAATCCTGAAAAGATTGCAGTTGTAGGGAGTTCAGCAGGTGGATTCTTGGCACTTAGCACAGGAACGTTTTCTTCCAAACCTAAAGCTATCGTTTCCTTTTACGGATATGGAGACATCTCATCGGATTGGGCACATACACCAAGCACTCATTATTTACAAAAAGACCGTATCCCAGAAAGCATCGCACGGGCGCAAATCACGTCATTGATTCCTACAACAGGTTCCGTTCATGAACGATTCTTGTTCTATGTATACGCAAGGCAGACAGGGCGATGGATTCAAGAAATTGGTACCGATGGTTGCTCCCTTCAATCCCTTAGTCCCATCCACCAGATTGAGAGCGATTATCCCCCTACTCTACTATTGCACGGAACGGACGACACAGATGTTCCCTACGAACAATCGGTTTACATGAGAGCGGCTCTACTCAAAAAAGGGATCCCTGCCAAGCTCATTACAATTCCGAATGGTGACCATGTATTTGAAAAGGACTTCGAATCTCCTATGGTGCAACAAGCATTCCAACAGGTCATCCACTTCCTTAAGACTCATCTTGATATCTAATTGAATTCATAGTAAAAGCACCCTATGCTCAAGGCATTAGGTGCTTATTTTTTATAGTACTCATTCACTCTGCTGAATCGTTTAATTCCTTAAAGTGTGTCCAAAGATGATCGCAGTCTTCCCGTTCTTCGACTTTAATCATAGTAACTACTGTGTCATCATTACCTTTTAAATACTCACGCAAGTGCATATCTGAGAAGCCGTTTTCTGCAGCATCCTCTTTTGTACTGCAATAATGCACTTCTTTCACACCTGACCATATAATGGCCCCCATACACATCGGACAAGGTTCGCACGTTGCATAGATGACGCAGTCCGATAAATCCATCGTTCCGAGCTTCTCACAAGCTACACGGATTGCCACCATTTCTGCATGTGCAGAAGGATCTGTATCCCTCATCATCGTATTGCTGACCGCAGCTACCACTTCACCTCCACGTACGATTGTTGCACCAAATGGCCCACCAAACTTCTTGTCCATTCCTTCAATCGTCGCATCTATTGCAAGCTTCATGTAATCCATCAGATAACCTCCTCATATTATGTAAAACGATTACTGCATTTCAGGTTTCCAAACTTTACTTAAAACAGTATATAAGATGAACGAAACGATGAGTCCTGCAAAGAATGCAAACTGATTAATGGTTACTAAAAACGGAACACTTTGCAAGAACGCACCTGACATCGGAATAATGAAGCTGATTGCTAACACCGTCATCGCAACGGGATTATACCCATTCTTATACTCTCCATTATTACCAGGAGCTACATATATTCGATCCAAATCCAACTTCCGTTTCCGCTGGATATAGAAGCTTGATAACATAATTCCAGCGATTGGTCCGAACATAGACCCGATAAAGCTATAGAAATAGAAGAGTGTACTTGTACTTTCAACTAGTTTCCAAGGTAAAATAAGTGTCCCAATCACAGCTGTCAACACACCAGCTGTTTTTACTGTGAAAATTTTCGGGAAGAGTGAAGCCATTTGCATACCTGCCGGGAACAGATTCCCGTATACACAGAATGCAATCGCACCAACGTTCAGCGCTAAAATTAGGACGACTACTGAGAACGTATTTTCAATTTTATCGATAGCAAACACAATATTAAAGATGGCATCGCCAAATGCAATTTCTGTTCCTGCAATGAGGGCAACACATGTAACTGCAAATAGGATATACGAGAGGATGAACCCTAGTGGCAATCCAATGATCATGTCCCGCGGACGTTTAGCGCGATGTGTAAAGTCCGACATATTGACAACTGGCCCTACCCAGTTTGAAACCAACGCACTGACACAAGCGATGAACACCCAAATACTTGGATTTGGATTCGATGGTACATAGTCCAAAATAGGACCGAATCCACCCGCAATATTGATGCCCCATATCGCTGCCCCTGTAATAAAGATATACACAATAGGCGAGGATAGGTTACCGAATTTCCCTAAAACATTCATACCTACTAAAAAGAGAATGACCGTAACGATCCAAAGAACCGCATACGAAATCATAGTAGGAGCTGATAATCCCAATAAATTGAATCCATTTCCAATTTCCATAAAGTTAGGTACAAACCGAGCAAATATTACATTCAACGATTCTGCACCTACGACGGTTGTTGTCCCGAAGAATACCACACCAGCAATCAGTCCTCTAACAATGGAAGGAATAATTGCGCCTTTCACGCCGAACGAATCACGTAGTAACATCGCAAACGGTAATCCATAAAGTGAAGCTGAGTACCCATTCAATACGTAAAAGACGGAGACAATCACTGCTGAAAGCATTACTGCCAGTAGTACTTGTTTTGTCGTTAAGCCGAGGACGAAAAATCCTGCAACTGTTAAGTAGGATAGAATATTGTGAACTGCACCCATCCAAAGGGTGACATAGTTTGTCATCCCCCAGTCGCGCTGTTCTGGTGTTTTCGGTAATAGTTCTTCTGAATAGCCGTATGATTCATAGGTTTTAAGATGTTGAACTTCTTTTGCCTGCTCCATGATGGACACTCCCTACTTCTTCTATAATGGAAGAGCTCGATTACATTAGTAAACCGTTTTAAAGTGTTCGGGATTAATCATTCTTATGTTGAAGTAATTCTAGAGACTTTGTTTTATGTGCTGTATACAAAGGGTTCGCTGGATCATTCGCAATCGCATTTTCAATCGCATCGATTGCTTCCTGATGACGCCCTAGACTCCGAAGACTATTCGCCTTATGGAAAGAGAAATCATATCGGGTCGGTTCAAGATTGAGCAGAAGATTCATGACTGCCACCGCTTCTTCATGGCGACCGAATTCTCTTAAATAATTCGACTTGTGATACAAGAAGAACGTGTTTTTCGATGTGGGTGCAATTGCTTTGTCGAACTCTTCTAACGCACGGTCTTGTTGTTTTTGTAATCTGTAACAGTTAGCTATATAGAAGTGGAACTGTAAGTTAGTTGCATCGATTGCCAACGCCTGACTATACATATCAATCGCTTCAGTAAACCGCTTCATTTCTTGTAGAATATAGCCTTTGTAGTAGAGATCCTCTACTTCGAGATTCTCCTGCGCCCCAGATTCCAGACCTGCTAATGCCTCTTCGTAACACGACTCTACTAGTAAGAGTTTTGCCTGGAGGATTCGATCTCTTTGTCTCGTACAGCCGGATTCGAATACGTCCAAAATACGAGTTTGTCCTTTATTTTCTGCATGTTGTTTTGAAGTTCGTCCATCCCGATCCTCTAATTCCGGATCCGCGCCTGCACTGACGAGGGCTTGTATCACATCTGTATATAAAAAACCTCCATCCCCCAGAATGACTGCTTCTAGTAACGCTGACCATCCTAAGTCATTAATGTGGTTTACTGGAACACCTGCATCAATACAGAGTTGAACGGTTTTTAAGTATCCCTTTTCGCTGGAAGGTAAAAGGGCTGTTCCACCGAAACGATTCACACTAGATAATGCAGCTCCTCCCGCAACCATCAATGGAATCAGTTCATCAAAACCATTTGCTGCTGCACAGATGAAAGGTGTTAACAATGTGGTATCACGCGCATTCACATCACTTCCAGCCTTTATCAATTTCTCGACTACCTCTTTGTGGTTCTTCTGAGTAGCGATCATTAATGCTGTTCTACCTTGTGCATCACGCGCTTCGATGTCCACGCCTTGTTTGATGAGTTCCTCGATTTCGGACAACTCCCCTTGCTCACTGCTTGAAAATAGCTTCAAGGACAAGTCTTCGTTCTTCATAAAATCCACTCCTTCCATAAGTCAATCAGATACTCGTTTCGCCGCGATACACGTGCACGACGAAACAAGATTTGCTAACTGAACTAATTCATCGGTTACATATTTCCTGCTAACTTAAGAAGTGCTTTTTCGAATGATTCCATCGGTGGATGGGTAATCCCCGCGCCAATCATTCCAATACCTGCATCTTTATGTGCGATT
The DNA here is from genome assembly GCF_050858885.1 of Sporosarcina sp. A2. Classification (GTDB taxonomy): domain Bacteria; phylum Bacillota; class Bacilli; order Bacillales_A; family Planococcaceae; genus Sporosarcina. The sequence continues at coordinate 2,329,586 of NZ_CP193898.1, forward strand.
GCCGTGTTGATGATCGGAAGGACGCCTGTTTGGATTACTTTTCTAACATCGATCCCTGAAGGAATTCCCATGAAATCGAGCATAGGTATCGTTACATTTGGATTTTCTGCAGTAGTGATTTCTTTCATCTTCGTTGAATAGCCGATTGCGTCGTCTACGGTTCCACCAACCAAAGCAACGATCGCAGGTGCAGTGGCCATTGCGAATCCGCCAATTCCATACGTTTCAGTGATCGCACTATCCCCAATATCTAATCCAGCATCTTCAGGCTTGTATCCTGCAAACATTGGCCCAATTACTTTTTGAGCAGGTCCTGTAAACCACGTATTCCCTTTTGCTCCACTTACTCGAATGCCGAATTCAACGCCATTACGAGCCATTGTCGTAACGATTGTACTGTGCTCAATACCATGCGCTGCATCTAGTGCACATTTCGCCATTGCCATCCATGTTGGGCCTGAGAAATAATCACTGCTTAAGACGAAGTCAAATACTTCTTTTTGCTGCTGTACGGTGTAATCTGTTTGAATGATATAAGGCGTCAACGCTTGGATAAGAAGAGTCGTACCAGCCACGTTGCGGTTATGGCACTCATCTCCCATGTGTAACGCTTGCGCTAACATCAATCTCAAGTCAATTCCATCTGGATTCAGTTTCATAGCGTCACGTAGCATTGGGCCGAATACGTCTCTCATCCATACCAAGCGCTCAATTACACTCTCATCGTTTGCACCCATTCTAAGGATTTTCGACATTTGCTCACTTAAATTGGTATAAGAGATATTGCCGTAAGTCTTGTTCTCAACAATATGCATATACATCGATGCGGAGGTAATCCCCGCCATGGATCCAACACAATTATGTTCATGACAAGGTGAGAATGTGATTTCTCCTGAAGCTGCAAGTGTTGCTGCTGCATCTAAATTATCCGCTAACCCTTCAAACACGAGAGCGCCTGTTACGGCACCTTTCATCGGGCCGTTCATTTTGTCCCAAGTAATCGGTGGTCCCGCGTGGAGAATTGTTGTTTTCGTCATACCTGGTACAACATTGATAGCCTGATCAAATCCAATAAGAACCGGTTGGGATTGGATAATTCGTTGAACTGCTTCAGCATTTGCAACTTCGATTTTTTGCAGCAACTCATGCTCTTCTAGCTTATCGAGTGCAGCAATCAGCTCCGGATTGCCACCTCCTGGAGGTGCCCATTGCAAATGAGTGACTGGTGTATTTTGCTGTTTAAGATCTTCACTAAACGATTCGATTCCCACATTGATGACATTCAATTGCTCATTGAAAAGTTCTTGAATTCTACTCATAGTTGTTCTCCTTTCACAACGAATTCTCTAGCGAGTAATCCTGCATTTTGGCTACTACTTGCATGTGTCGCTCCTGAAGCAAGCAACTTACTTATCTGGCCTTCTAGGTTTTGGCTATCCAATTCTGTTCCGAGGATATACCCGATAACCTCCAAATGACGACCTTCATCTTCTGCTGCTTGTTTCGCATCGATTATTGCAGGCAGTATAACGCCGACAGGGTCTTCGTGTGATCCATATCCAAGAACAAAGTCCATTACAATAACTCCCACTGAAGGATCTTTAGCTTCTTGTTTAAAGCGTTCAATGCGAGTGGATGGGTCAATCATCGGATGGGGCTTCCCTTGTGTGAACTGATCATCGCCAAAATCGATGAATGTATGCGCTTCGCTCACCGCTACATCTTTCAAACGATAGTCAGGGTCCCGTTGAATATTGCTGTAGACATCATCAAATTTCTCCATTGCAATATGCATCGCTTCATCACATAACGTACCGCCACTAAACAACCCCCGAATATATTTTTGTTCCGGTTTCAATTTAGCGCGTACTTCATCAATAAGTTGAAGGTTCAACGCACGTTTGTTCAACTTCTCCTCATTAGCTCCCGCTAAAATTACCGCTTTCAAGGCTGCCTCTTTAGACATTTTGGCGAAATGACCTCCAGCTTGTTTCACTTTTTCTTCATCCCCGCCTATAAACCAAAAAACAACTGGCTTACTGCATTGCTTAATTTGTGCAAGAACTTTTTCCTCAACACTCGGTGCAGGTGGTTTTGAAACAACAACAATCACTTTAGTTGCGTCATCTTCTTCAAGTGCCTGGATACCATCCAACATCATAATGCCGCCAACCGCTTCACTTAAATCCCGACCGCCCGTTCCAATCAGTTGAGTAATACCTCCGCCAAACTCGTGGATACGCACACTGATTTCCTGGCTGCCTGTTCCGGAAGCGCCTACGATTCCAATAGTTCCTTTACGGACCGTATTCGCAAAACAGAGCGCAACATTTCCGATGATGGCTGTACCGCAATCTGGCCCCATCATGAGCAACCCTTTTTCATGGGCTAGTTGTTTTAAAGCGATTTCGTCTTCAACACTGACATTGTCACTGAACATCATGACGTGCAGATTCTGTTCCAATGCTTTTCGTGCTTCCCGAGGTGCATAAGCTCCATTCACAGCAATAACCGCTAAGTTCGCTTCAGGAATGTTCTCCACTGCTGCCGGAATGGTTGAATACGTAATTTCACTGTTTCCTACAGAACTGTCTTTTTTCTTATTCATCAACACTTCAATTTCAGTAAAAGCGTTTTCACACGCATCGTCATTCGCAGCTTTGACGACAATCATGAGGTCACTAGTTTTTGCACTATCGACTTCAGGAGTCATGAGACCCACATTTTTGATAACTTCTTTATTCATTTCAGTTCCCATAGCAATGATGGCTTGGTCAATCCCTGCTAGTTCGTTCGCCTTTGTGGACAAAGACATTAATGATACCGAGTCGATATACGTATTTGATTTTACGAGTACTTGAACAGTCATAAGTTACCTCCGATTTTCATAGTAAGTTCAATTCCTGCAACAATGCCTAGTGCCATATCGGTTCCTGACGTGGAACCAATTGCTAGCACTGCTTCTAACGCGGGTAAGAGCTCCTCTTCCTCCCCTGTAAACAAGCATGCCAACAGATGGACGAGTGACGCTCTAATTTTTCCTTTTGACGCTTGAAAAATTGCACTATAGCTAATGATGTTCGTTGCAGTCTTTGCTACAGTTGCAACTTCTTCACAAAACGTGTGTAATTCTGGTATTGGGTGATTCGGCACCATAAAGACAGCAATCATACCTGTAAGATAGTCATCCCCGGAAGGTGTTAGCCCTGGCCCGAGACCAAGAATCGAATTCGCACTTTCCCCAGCTTCTCTCAAACGGCCTGATGACAACTGGTCTACAAGTAATTCCGTTCTAGCCGAAAGCATCTTGGATACTTCCAATTCAAATGGACTCTCGCTTGTCGCATTCCCTTTTATGCCACCACTTTCCCCAACTTCTTCAATTCTCTTTTTCATGATTGCTACATTCCGTCTAATTCGATCCGCGTCTCGAGGAAATGTTGGTAAGCTTAGTTCTACAGCTTCAACATCCGAAACGTCTATGCTGAGCGAATTTCCGATTCTGAAAACTATCCCATCACTATAAACTTCATCATCCACTCCAATTCCACTGCCATCCATACTGGCACAATCGAGGATGAGCGTGTTAGGGGCATTATCAATATCACTACTCGCTACTGTGTATAACTGATTATCATCTAAACAAACAATATTAATCGTTCTTTTAAACGTACTATGGACGTATCCTGTCATTTTCTTATGTGTTAAAATTTCGAGAAAATGCCGATCTCCTGACAGAGCGTGGATCATGATAGTCACTCCATTTCTAGCACCGGTTTAGCAGATATCTTGAAGCGTACCGAATCTTACAATGTGTTTGCACAATCATTCGGCCTCCCTTTACGGAACATAGTTTGTCTTCTACAGTTTCTACTTGTTTAGATAAACCTACAAAAGGGATATCTATTTCAAATACTTTAAACTATACTGAACCTTACAAACCTCACTATATTCCTAATCGTAAGTAGGGTCATCGTTTACTCAAACCAAAAAATGCTCCGTACGATTGTGCAATATGCACAAGTACTAAGAGCGAGTAGGAGTGAAGAGTATGTTAAAAGTCAAAGATTTACTAACCATAAATGCAATTGACGGCCTAAGAGTTGTAGCTGGAGAAGCTGGGCTAGAAAACGAAGTGTCGCTCGTGAATATCATGGAGAATCCCGATGCATTCGACTGGTTATCTCCGAATGAGTTATTACTGTCAACCGGTTATATTTTCAAAGATAACGTCGAGCTTCAAAATCGAATCATTAAAGAGCTATCCGAAATCAATTGTTCTGGACTAGTCGTAAAAACGAAACGGTATTTTGAAGAACTTCCTAAAAACATGATTGAAAAGGCAAACGAGTATGGCCTACCACTTCTTGAATTACCCTATAGTTATACGTTGTCCAACGTCATTTCAATTATTAATGAAAAAGCATCTGGCCGTTACGATTTACTCAACCGGAAAACACTTGATATCCACAACCTATTCTTCAAAACATCACTAGAAGGTGGAGGACTCACACTCATTTCTTCCACACTCGCAGAGACTATTGAAAATCCTATCATTATCGTAGATCAGGATTGGAAGTACTTAACGAGCTCTGAGTCTTCAGGCAACCCCCATCCTTTGGAGTCCTATTTAACACTCGCAAACAACACGCCCGTTTTCGATGAACCGTTCATTCGTCAAATCCCTAAGAAGTTTAGCGGAATGAAGCGTTCGATTAAACGACTCTTTACGTCACCCAAAGCAGAAATCGTTTGCCGGATTTTACCTATCGCTGTTTCCAATAATGTCTATGGCTACATCATTGTCTGGCAAACAGTTCGTGAGTTGCTCGAATTCGATTACATCATTCTCGAACAAGCCTCAACCATTATGGCTCTGGAGCGCATTAAGGCAAAAGAAATTGATGAAGTGAAACTTGAAATCCGACAAGACTTTTTTGATGATTTACTTTCTGGAAAGATAAAGTCACCAGCAACACTCCAAACTCTTTGTGACCTACACGGCATGAATGCAAAGTACAGGTATTATTGTATGGTCATCAATATCAAACCAAGTGAAGTAGACAGATATGAGGACATGATCATTTGGAAATATAAAATGGAGAAAATTGCAAAGAAGTGTGTGGCTTTGGTGAATAGCCAGTCCTATAAAGCGAATGGTGAAATCACATGTTTTTATAGGAGTAATCGAATTATCGTGCTCATTGGACATAACAAGGATATTCCAGCAAATACGATCACAGAAGTTAAAAATTATGCGAACGAATTACATGTCGCACTCTCTGAAAAGATAAAAGAGCGATTCATGATTGGCATTGGTCGACAGTACAATGAGATCGCATCTTTACACAAAAGCTTTTCAGAGGCGAACGAAATGATTCGGTTAACACAACAATTGAATGAGAAAAGTGATGTCTCCCATTTTGAAGATTATGCTGTCTATCACTTACTGGACGCCAACATCAAGGAGCAAGCGCTGGAAGAGTTCTTTGAGAAGTGTTTAGGTCCCCTATTCCAACATGATCGTGATAACGGTACGGCTTATCTATCGACTCTCGAGCATTATTTCATCCATAATTCCAATGTAACTGAAACTTCTAAGGCCATGTTTATTCACAGGAACACGCTAATTTACCGCATCGACAGAATTCAAGAAATTCTAGGTTTGGATATAAAACATTCTGAAGATATTCTTCGAATTCAAATCGCGTTAAAAATACTACGAATTCTTGATAAAAATATATAAGTCAATTCAATTTTAAAACGCACCTTCCGCTTGGGAGGGTGCGTTTTTTATAGTTCAGTTAAGCGATGCATTTTTCCGTATCAATGAAATCTGCCCTGCATGCATACCAGTATGATACATTAGGCGTCCTACCGCTTCTAAAGGCGATGAAGAACCCATTGGAGATTCAACCGGAGTACCCCATTGATCTTCAGGTAGCTCTTGCATTGCTTGAACTAAATGGGCATTTGAATCTGCCAGTAACTCCACAAGTTCTTGTAACGATTCAGATGAAGTTTGTGCAGGATATTCGGGCTTTGATTTTCCAAAGAACCACTCTGCAAACATGAACTCCACTTCCGCTGTGTGATAAAGGAGTCCACGAATGGATGAATTGCCTAGTGTCAGATTCAGATCTTCACTTGGCAAGGATGACGCGGTTTTTGTAAATCGTTGGCGCAGTGCGTCCCAAATAGGGAGTACAGTCGTATAAGACATATAAACATTCTCCTTTTGGTTAGACTCAGACGTTTGCTTTGTTCTTTTTGTCGACAACTACATGTGTGAATACATCACCTGAAATAGATGCATCAAATGCCATTCCGAATCCAACGACATAACGCCCCATCGACGGTGTCAGTTCGAATAGTGAAAAGTCGAGTCCGCGAAGAACGTCCAGTAATTTCGAATCGAACTGCGAATTGAACAAGTCAAAAATATCATCATGTCCTTCGTTTCCAATGTTTTTCGGTGTACAACGAATGCGGACACGCTCTGTTGCAAAAGGATTTTTAGTCGCAGATTCATCCGCAATCATCATTGCGTCTACCCATTCACTATTTTCCATATGGTAATAATGTTCAGCTACTTGGCTTATGTAAATGTACAGTTTGCCATCTTTCTTTACAAACGGAGCACAACTTGTAAATGGTTTTCCTTCTCCATCTAACATAGATAGAATAAGTCCTTTGCGCGTTTCCATGAACTTCAAATAGCTCTCTTTGTACTTTTCTAAATCAATTGTTTTAGCCATGTGTAATTCCTCCTGAAAAAGTTATCGTGCTGTCCGCAATAAGTGAATACGCGGTTTTCGTTCTGCATGATTGTACATTACTTCAGAATCCATTCTGTACACTTCCCGGATCATTTCAGTCGTCATGACTTGATCAGGTGTTCCGCACATTGCTTTTTCACCGCTTTGTACAACAATAACCCTATCGCTATAATGGGCTGCTTGATTCAAATCATGCAGCACCATGATGACTGTCATGCCCATCTCTTCATTAAGCTCACGTACAAGTTCAAGAACCTCATGCTGATGAGAGATGTCCAGATATGTTGTTGGTTCATCCAATAGCAGGATTTGAGGTCGCTGAGCGAGTGCCATTGCTATCCATGCACGCTGCGACTCTCCCCCTGAAAGAGATGCAACGGTTCGCTCTTGATATTCGGATAAATGCGTTTTTTCGATGGCCCACTCGATAATATCCCGGTCATTCGCAGTGAGTTTTTCAAACCAACGCTTATGTGGATATCTCCCGTAGGACACCAGATCATACACCGTCATATCGCTCGGCGCCTGATTTTTCTGGCTTAGCATACACAATTTACGGGCAATTTGTTTAGGATTCATCGCCTTCATGTTCATGCCATCGAGTTCCACTGAACCGGACTCGTATGGAATTTGGCGAGAAATGGACTTGAGAAGCGTCGACTTTCCTGAACCGTTTGGTCCGATAATCGATACGATTTCACCTTCATCTACACTGAATGAGAAATCGTTAATAACTTTTTTATGTTCATATTGAATGGAAATCGAGTTTACCGTTAACATATTAAAATACACTCCTTCTCATCAAATATAGAAAATAAGGTCCTCCGATTACCGCCATTAGGATCCCCGCAGGAATTTCAAGCGGGGAGAATAAAGTTCGTCCCCCCGTATCCGCTACTAACAGCACCAATGCGCCAAGTGCCATACTCATCGGCATCATATACTTATAGTTTGAGCCCACTAGAAAACGGGCCATATGTGGAACAATAAGTCCTACAAACCCAATCATTCCAATTGCTGCTACTGAAATGGCCGCCAAAAAGACAGCAAGAATCGATAGAAGAATTCGAATGCGGTGGACGTTTTCACCAAGGTTCGCAGCAACCTGGTCACCCATACGAATGACGTTGGCTTTACGAATTGCGAAAAATGATAAGATCCATCCAACAATCGCGTAAGGCAGAATCATCGAGACGACTGAATTCCCCTTTGCCGCCAAACTACCATTCATCCACTGAACTGCTGAAGGCAGACGGTCACTGTAAATAATCGAAAGATAACCGACGACTCCACCGCATAGTGCATTGACTGCAACTCCTGCCAATATGATTGAAATCGGAGAAATCCCATTCCGTCTCCAAGCTAGTGCATAGACAATTGTCGCCGCGAGCATACCGCCAATAAGTGCAGCAAGCGGCATGAACTGGGTGTACTCAGGTTTCGCCAACATAATCACAAGAACAAAAACAGCCGCACCACTCGTTACTCCTGTCAGACCTGGATCTGCGAGTGGATTCCCCATAACTGCCTGTAAGATGGCACCTGATATAGCAATATTCGCTCCGATAATCAATGCCAAAATGACACGCGGCAATCGGATGTTGAAAATAATTGTGTCGTTCACGTTGCCAGTAGTTGAGTGAAAGAGTGTCTCAAAAATATCAGGTACTGGGATTCGAATACTTCCTAATCCGATCGCGATCACCGCTGCCGCAATTGCAAGAAGAAACGTAATGACAACAATGAGTCCGCTTCGTGATTTAGTCATGCACCGCTCGCCTCTCTTCATTCATAAAAATAAGTTGAGATATCGGTAAGCGCCTTTTCTGCATTTTTAATAGACGTGACACCAAACACTCCGTAATCCAATACTTCAATTTTGTCGTTCTGATAAGCAGAAAGTTTTGTCCATGTATCATTGCTCTCTACTTCTTTTTTGAATGCGTCTTCTGAAGCTCCATGATCCCCTGAAGCTAGTACAAGGATGATGTCTGGATCTGCGACAACGACGTCTTCCATATTAATTGGTGAATATCGATCTTTCACTTTCAAGATAGAAGTTGCGATATTGTCAGCACCCAACTTTTTTACCAAGCTTCCAACATATGATTCATCATTCATGACCATGAATGAATCTGCTGTTCCAATAACCAGCAATACACTCGGCAGTTCTTTGCCTTTTCCTTGCTCTGCTAATTCATTCTCTTTAGATACCAATTGGTTAAGGACTTTGTCCATTTCTTCTTTTTTATCGAAGTATGTTCCAAGCGTTTTAAAGCTAAGTTTCAGATCATCGAACGAATCCGTTGGCAGGTAAGCTGTGGGCAGGTCCATGCCTTCCAAACTTTTATCCAATGTGCTGCGCAATGACTCTGCCCCTAAGATTAGGTCTGGTGTCAAACTTGTTACCACTTCAAGGTCCGGTTGCATAGGTGAACCGATTTGATCGATCTTTTCAAAGTTTTTTGGTAGTGGGTTCGTTGAAGTTGGCACGCCAACCGGTGTTACATTTAGTAAATCAAGCATCTCTGCTAAAGGCACAGATGTCGTAATAATTCGTTCAGGTAATCCTTCAGGGAATTCTGCAAGCGCATCTTTTAGTTCCTTTTCATCTACACCATCAGTCGTATTTGTAGTCTCCGCCTGTTCCGTCTCGACTGCTGCTGTTGAATCTTTTTGAATTTCTTCTTTCTCTGTGGGTCCGCATGCAGTTAATACCGCAAGCACTCCAATTGATAATCCAGCTAAGATCTTTCTCAACTTATTTCCCCCTAAATATCTTTAGATATATGTTTTCTGCCATTCCCAATGATTCTAAATGAGAATGAATTTCAATCTCAATGATAACCGTTCTCATCTCTGGATGTCAAACTATTTTTATAAACGTTTTCATTTCAGAACTTTTGATTCATCATTTTGAGTTAGGATACCCCTATAAATGATTCCTTGTTCACTAGATATAGTTTTGGGTTTTTAGAGTCCTGTTTCTTTCAGGCACTTTAAAGAAATTAGATAATCGAATACAGCAAGCATAAAAAGACCTGCTAATTGTATTAACAATTAGCAGGTCTTTTTATTATTATTTCCTTCTTATAAAACGAGCTTTCCTTTCACAGCACTGAATGAATCAGTTATTCTCAAGTAACGAAACTTCTGAATCCTTTAATAAGCCACATGCGATAAGACCCTTTAGGATTCCATCATTTGAACAGCTATCCGTCACAAGATCTGCTTTTTCTTTTAGCTCAGAGATGGCATTTCCCATCGCGATTCCTGTTCCTACATAGTCAAGCATTTCAAAGTCGTTCGGTCCATCGCCGAAGGCATAGCTATTCTCAACAGGTATCTCGAGATGCTCCATCACTTTAGCGATTCCAACTGCTTTGGATGCCCCTTTAGGAAGCATGTCCACCGCATTTTCATCCCAGTGAATGAAAACATAGTCCTCTTGATACTTATCTTTGTATGCCTGCATATCATCCATATTGCCGTACAATTGGATTTGATGCACCGGGGAGTGAATGAATATCTCTGCATCCACTTCAGGATACATCAGTTTCAGACGTCCTAGACTTCCAGTGACGAGCGGATGCTCTGCTTCATTTGCTGCAAACATTTCCGAATTGGAATATGTAATGCCATGGCCATTCTCTTTAGCTAGTGCACTCAATTCGGTGAGGATGGTCGTATCCATCGGATTTGAGAACAGTTCCTCGCCTTCATAGACAACGTGCTGTCCATTCATTGAAATGTAGGAATCAAACTCCAATTCCGTTACTAGTTCTCTGAACATCTTCGGCGCACGGCCTGTGCAGATTACAGTAATAATCCCTTTCTCACGAAGACTATGGAGTGCTGCTTTCGTTGAAGGTAATATGGTTTTATCTTCACTCATTAAGGTCCCATCTAGGTCAAAAAACACGATTTTACGATCTGTCAAATTACTTCCTCCTAGCAAGAAATGCATGCTCTTGGTACTTTCAGTAGGCATTTCTTTTAGTTAACTTTTTGAACGATATAACGATCTTTCAATGCTTGCTGTAATGAACTGTGCGTTGGAATTGTTGAAAAGTCTAAACCTAATTGAATGGATGTCTGCGCAATTTCAGGGCGAATCCCCGTAATTGTAGCTTTCAATCCAAGTAAATTAAGCACTTGAACGACTTCAAAAATTTGGTTAGCGACCATTGTATCGATAATCGTGACACCCGATAAATCGATAAATAAGTTTATGATATCTGCCTCAATACATTTCGTAGGTACGACTTCTAAAATTGCCTTTGCTCGTTCAGTATCAATGTCTCCAACAAGTGGCAAGATTCCGATGTTATCATTAATCTTTATGATGGGTGAACTTAGCTCGTCAATCAGACTTTGTTGTGCACTTAACCGGCTTGTCATTAATGTGAAATACATGTCAGAAAAACCAACAAGTAGTTCATCAAATGCTAAATGTATAGTCTCTCCCCATTGAAGCACCACTGTGACAGGGACCATTTCTGTATTTTCGCCCACAAACCGTTCAATTTGTCGCCAAAACACTTTTCGTACTCGACTGAGGGCATCCATCACTTCTGAAATAGAAGTATTCGATGCTAAACGGCTCTTAGCTATCACTTCTGCCCATTCGTTTTTTTGTGATTCAAAGTCGCCACTAGGTCCAAGTAGACTACTCGCAATCGTTCGGTTCGTTAAATTATTTTGCTCGCGCAACGTTTGTTCAACAACCGCTCCAGCATCGCTTCCGTATACGGATTTTTTTCCAGCATCCCTAAGCGCCAACCAATCGTCCGTAATTACACCAACATTGTCTATCAAATAGCTATACAATTCCTTATTCCAATCCATCATCATAGTTCCTACCCCTGTCTCGTCCAAATATGTACATACCTACTTCCTATCTTACATCAAATTCACTCTTATCGCTAAAAAAAGCCAGGGAATAGCTCCCCGGCTTACTAACTAATTCAAAACTTTAACACGAACCTTTTTTACTCCCCATGCCAGAGCTGAGTCCAATCCTGGTATGAAAACGTCAATCTTATGACCTTTAATTGCCCCACCAGTATCTCCAGCAATCGCTTCCCCGTACCCTTCCACCCATACTCGGGATCCTAATGGAATGACCGATGGATCCACTGCAATCACTTTTTGGTTAGGATTCGACCGTAGATTAATACCGATTTTAGTAGTACCTGAACAACCATTACAATACGCTGTATAGGCGGTTGCAGTCATGGTCAATTCTCTTCCAGTCGGAGTCGATGCAGGAACGATGGTTTCAACCTTAGGTGGTGCTGAAGCTGTTTGAGCTGCAACTGTTTTGTTTGCAGCTGGAACTTCAGCCGATTTCTGTTTTGGTACAGGTGCCGCAGCTAAAAATTGTTTTGTCTTTTTCACGTTTGTGGAAGAGCCTGGAGCTTCTAAAGAAACGTTGAGTACTTCACCTGGATGTATAAGGTCGTTAGTCAATGCATTCCATTCCTTCAACGAGTTCAATGATACTCCATGCTCCACTGCGATTCTGTACAAATTATCCCCAGGTTGTACGTTGTACGTAAGGGTTGGATTATCTTCCAATAAGGGATTGTCGCTAACCAATTCTGTTTCAACTGCAGGTTTAAATGGATAAACATCTCTACCTTCTGCCCTATCGAATATTTCTGACTCGTTCGATTCGGCAGCGACTGGAATCGCTAGTAGAACACTCGCCAACAGAAATATAATTGCTTGGACACTCTTTTTCAAATAACTTCCTCCTTCAATGTTTAAAAATGCGCGGCATCCCTCATTTGTAGGGCGACGCTGTTTGTAAGTATTTCCACTCTTATACTTTTTAATCATTTATTTGAGAAATGGAGATTCTAGAGTATAGCAAAAAAAATAGCAAGCTCCCGTTTTATAAGAGCTTGCATCGTTAAATTTCATATGAGTGTTACCATTTAATAGAGTGAAGTTTGTTAAGTAGAACTTGCTGATTTCCAACACTAATTGGCCATCCTTCTATCTCTGTAGATAACTCTGTTCGAGTCCCGAATCCTTTCACAAATCCATTCAGGCGTGCAGCAAACGTCGAGCCGATAAGCATTTCAGTAGTTGGATAAAAGACTTCAATTTGCTGGATTGCTCTCGGATATCGTTTTAGATAGTATTTCTGATGGCGTTCTTCTGCACGTGTAAACGACTTATATGGGGCAATTTCCGTTTCGATGCTTTCGCCTAACTTTGCTTCCATTTGCTTTTTAACACGCTCGATATCTTGTCGTTGCTGTTCAGTCCGATACCGCAAGATGGACAAGTATTGTCTCCCTCTATAGGCATCGTGATTTGGATAATGATTCTCCCAAAAGACTTTTAACAAGGTTTCATACGAGATAACGGTCGGGTCAAAATCCACTTCTACTACTTCCGTTTGATCCCCAAGTTGTCGGTACGTTGGATGCTCCGTACTGCCCCCGGCAAAACCTACGCGCGTTCTTAGAACACCTGGCATGCTTCCAAAGCGCGCTTCCGGACCCCAAAAACACCCCATTCCTAGTAATGCAGTTTCCACTGGAATGTTCTGTAACTCACTCTCCACTTCTGCTATCGTTACTGGTTTCATGATGTCACCTCATTTTTATTCTACCCTAAAATCCCACTGTATACGGGGGAGGGATGATCGTAAGCTCTATTTGCTTTGCGCGCGGTAGAACCCAGGTTACGCGCTCGGGTTCAGCCCTTAAAGACACAAGTTAATTGGTAGCGATCCGCTTGTCTTTATTAAACTTTTCCATACATATGCATTGTAATTCCCACTCAATTCCAAGCCTCTTTCCATAAAAAAACTGCAAGCGCGCCAACTTTCATTGGCACACTCGCAGATATTTATATTAAAACATTTTCGTCGTCCACGTCTCGCCGTTCCACGTCTTGTTTACTACACCTTCATAAAAATCAGGTTCATGGGAAATGAGCAATACGCTACCTTTAAAATCAATTAATGCTCGTTTAAGTTCAGCTTTAGCATCGACATCTAAGTGATTCGTTGGTTCATCGAGCACCAGTAAATTCGATTCTTGGTTAACAAGCTTGCACAAACGCACTTTCGCTCGCTCACCACCACTAAGGACTTTCAATTTACTTTCGATATGCTTATTCGTGAGACCTACGCGAGCTAGCGCCGCACGCACTTCGTATTGGGTAAAGTGTGGAAACTCACTCCAGATCTCTTCCAAACACGTTTTATTACTATCTGATTTCATCTCTTGCTCGAAATAACCAATAGCCAAATGTTCGCCACGTTCAACGGTTCCAGTTAAGGCTGGAATTTCTCCAAGTAAACTTCTTAACAATGTCGTTTTACCAATTCCATTTGCACCAGACAACGCAATTTTTTGACCGCGTTCCATTGAAAGGTCCAGTGGACTTGATAAGGGTTCGTCGTAACCAATTACAAGTTCGTTAGTTTCAAACAGATATTTACTTGGGGTCCGTGCTACTTTAAAGTCAAACTTAGGTTTTGGCTTCTCAGAATCAAGTTCAATCATATCCATTTTATCGAGTTTTTTCTGACGAGATTGTGCCATTTTACTCGTCGCTGCATTTGCCTTATTACGGGCAACAAAATCTTTCAGTCCAGCAACTTCTTTTTGTTGCTTTTTATAAGCCGCTTCGACTTGTTGTTTTTTCATCTCATGAACGCGTAAAAAGTCATTGTAATCACCTGGATATCTTGTGATTTCCTGATTCTCCATATGATAAATTAAGTTTACAACACTATTTAAAAATGGAATATCATGCGAGATCAGTACAAACGAGCTTGGGTAATTTTCCAAGTAATTACGTAACCATTCAATATGCTCTACATCTAAATAGTTCGTTGGCTCATCCAGTAATAGGATATCCGGCTTTTCCAGCAGCAATTTACCAAGCAATACTTTCGTACGCTGACCACCACTCAAATCGTGTACATCACGATCCAGTCCGAATTCATCCAATCCTAATCCATTTGCGACCTCTTCTACTTTTGAATCCAATATATAAAAGTCATTTTGTTCAAGACTTTCTTGAATTTGACCGGTTTCTTCCAAGATTTCTTCAAGTTCGTCCGGATCAACATCAGCCATTTTGGCAAACATTGCATTCATTTCACTTTCCATGTCATACAAATACTGAAACGCAGTTCGTAACACATCGCGAATTGTCATTCCTTGTTTGAGTGCAGCATGTTGATCTAAATATCCAATACGTGCACGTTTCGCCCATGTGACTGTTCCAGCATCAGGCTCTAATTTGCGCGTAATTATATTCATAAATGTCGATTTACCTTCACCGTTAGCTCCAACGAGCCCAATATGCTCGCCTGCTAACAATCTAAACGACACATCTTCAAAAATTGCTCTATCCCCAAATCCATGACTCAGGTCTGTTACTGTTAATAAACTCATCTTGTACACCTTTTCTTTCTTTCCAGATTCAAGGGAATCGGAACTATTACCAATTCACATCTATACGCTATCATACTAAAAACAATGGATGACCGCCACCTTCACCATCAAAAAACGCCTCTATACAAAGAGACGTTTTCCATTTACCCTAGGTCATGCCCCGTCACAACAATATACCCGATCAGGAACACGTTCAAGATGATGATGACGACTGTGCTTGTCCATGCCAGAATCTTGATGGGCAAAGAGTTAACAAACTCGCCCATTTTCTTTTTATCACTTGTAAACCTAACTAGCGGAACTACCGCGAATGGAAGCGCCAAACTCAAGATAACTTGACTCCACAACAAAAGTTCCCCGGTACCTTTAGAACCTGCAATCCATGTGACGATAAAAGCAGGAATAACGGCCAGTAACCGAGTAATAAGTCTTCTCAACCAAGGAGTAATCCGTAAATTAATGAACCCTTCCATGACAATCTGACCGCTAATTGTTCCTGTAATCGTTGAATTTTGACCCGATGCAAGTAATGCCACTGCAAATAACGTGCTGGCAATCCCCACTCCAATAGTTGGACTCAACAGATTATAAGCAGCTTCAATTTCAGTGACATCCAGTTTTGTTCCGTAAAATGCAGCAGCTCCTAAAATAAGAATTGCTGAGTTAATGAGGAACGCAATTGTCAACGAGAACCCGGAATCGATCAGTGAAAACTTAATTGCTTCCTTTTTCCCCTGCTGTGTTCGTTCATAATTACGTGTTTGTACTATGGAAGAGTGTAAATAAAGATTGTGCGGCATGACAGTGGCACCTAAAATCCCGAGAGCAATGAACAGCATACCCGGATTCGTTACAATCTCAGCCCTAGGTACAAATCCCGCAAACAGAGCAGAAACTTCAGGTTTGGACGAAATTACCTCAAACACAAATATGACAAAAATGGTTGCCATCAACACAATAACGATAGATTCTATAATACGGAAACCTTTCCTTTGTAAATATAGAAGGAGTAAGACATCCAATGTCGTAATGGAAATACCGACCAGTAATGGAATACCAAAAAGTAGATTCAATGCAATTGCGGAGCCAACCACTTCCGCAAGGTCGGTCGCAATAATCGCTAACTCCGTGATGATCCATAAGAAAACGGACATTTTCTTACCAACGGAAGCACTCGTCGCTTGCGCCAAATCCTTTCCTGTTACAATGCCGAGCTTTGCAGACAAGGATTGCAAAAGCACGGCTATTAAATTTGAAATTAGAATAACACTTAGCAATAAATACCCGAAACGCGCACCACCAGCAATGGATGTCGCCCAGTTACCAGGATCCACGTATCCAACTGCAACGAGTGAACCCGGTCCGGCAAATGCTAATAGTTTACGCCAGAATCCTTTTTTGTTTCGGACATCGATCGTACTATTGACTTCTTCCAGACTGACTCCTGAGCTTTCTCGAAGCCATCCATCTTTTTTATCTCCCATGAGCAGCCTCCTTACTCTCTTTCCCTTGTGCAACTTTTTAATTATAATAAGGAACTTCCTTTTAATGTTTTATAGCATAGCACGATTTTTCAATAAGTAAATTACTTTGCTTGAATCTTCGAAAATTGAAATCTAAAAAAACCGTTCAGATTAGTCTGAGCGGCTTCTCTAACATCTATTCCTATTTTGCTTGTTTTTCACCAATCCCACTCGTCTGCTTGTGGATGACATGATTGGTCCCCCACTCATGCATCGCTTCTAAAATCGGGCTCAGCGTTCTTCCGTAATCCGTCATCGAATATTCCACTTTCGGCGGAACTTGAGGGTACACCACGCGTTGGATAATGTCCTCTTCTTCTAATTCACGGAGTTGTTTGGTCAACATTTTTTGCGTAATGCCTGGCATACTTCGCTTCAGTTCACTGAAACGCTTTGTTCCTTCATGCAACAAATTTAATATGATAACCGGTTTCCATTTTCCAACAACAATTCCGAGTGCTTCTTCCACTTTACACTGAGACACTCCACCTATCATACTGTCGCCCCCTAATGGTATCCTTTTTGATACTATAGCACTTTAAAGTGCGTACTTCCACTAACGTTCTCAACTGACTATACTAATAGAGAAGTGAAGAGGCACTACATTAGCCCTTTACGCAAAACTAAGGAGGAATTCATCATGTCTCAAACGTTTTTGGAATCCGTAGAAAACCGTCGTTCCATTTATGGCATCACTAATGAACCTATCCTTACAGATGATAAGTTAGAGGAACTCATCCAGCATGCCGTGAAACACACGCCATCTGCTTTCAATTCACAAACGGCACGAGTCGTTGTACTTCTTGGAGAACAGAGCAATCGCCTTTGGGAAATCACAAGTGATACGTTAAAGAAAATTGTGCCTGAAGAAAATTTCGAATCGACTGCACAACGTATGACAATGTTTGGAGGTGGGTATGGAACGATTCTCTTCTTTGAAGATATGCAAGTTGTCGAATCCTTACAAGAGCAATTCAAGGAATATAGCGATAAATTCCCGACCTGGTCAGATCAATCTTCTGGCATGATTCAATATGTCATCTGGACTGCCCTTTCTGATGAAGGCTATGGTGCAAGTCTACAACACTACAATCCATTAATCGACGATGAAGTGAAGGCAGAATGGAACCTTCCAACTGCATGGAAACTTATGTCGCAAATGCCTTTTGGTAAGATTGCTGCACCTGCAGGTGAAAAAGAATTCCAGCCCGTTGAAGAACGGATGCACATCTTTAAATAATAGTTGAATGACAAAACAACAGAGACTGCACAACTAATTTGTGTCGTCTCTGTTGTTTTTATGTGTACTATTTTCTGTTAAGTTTTCTCGCTGATTCTTTTACGAATAGTGTATACGGGGATTCTGGCATCAGTTCCATATTGTCTTCAGCAATAGTTATGAGTTCCATTGCAGTCTTCAAATCACCCAGTTCTTCTGCGCACAGTGCGGCATATGCATTTTTTTCATAGAAAATCGATAAATCAAACGGATGGTGCAATTGATCACTGATCATGACTTGTTTCAGATGTTCCAATGCTTCTTGATAGCGCGCCATCCCATATAGTGCTTTCCCACGCTCGAGATTGTAGAAATTGAAGAAAAACTCATCTTCTGACGAGAACTTCGGAAGACTATCCAGACGCCTCAACGCTTCTTCGTAATTGTGATGGAATGAATTTAATTGATGAATCCGTATCGTTTTTGTGTACAAAATAGCTTGCTTGTCTTCTGCAAACTCCCCATATTGAATCAGTTTTTGCTCATAATATGAAAGCTTCTCCTCATCCCCGTCGATAACCGCCCGGTAGGCTGCAACGCGATACAATTGACCTGTCTGATAAAATACTAGCTCTTTTTTCGAATATGCAATGGCTTCATTCATCACACGTGTTCCCACTTCTGTATCATTGACCGCAAACCTCATCAGCGCTTCATAAGTATCCAAATCGAGTTTTGTCAGCGCGTCGATATATCCGCTCTTTCTTTCGATTTCAAAGCGTTCTTTCATCAATCTCTTTAATGCCTCTTCATATCTGCGTTCAGTGAAAAGAACCAAAGCCTGGAAGATTCCGACTGATGCACGCCGAGGGATGATATTGAGGTCATCGTAAATCACAGAAGCTTTTTCTATAGAATCCTTCCAGTCCGTTCTCTTGAGATCGAAAGCAAGCCTGCCGTAGATTTCAAGCAATCTACCTGATTCGTATCCCCTCGATAGCTTCAATATAATAGGCTTAATTAACTCCAGTGCTTTCACATAGCATTCTCTGTTCTCCGATTTGTATAGCTTCTCCGCTTCATCAAGCAACGCACGAAGCTCAATTCCACTTATTTCTTCCAAGAGCTCGGAGACATCCACATCAAGTCGTTTCGCCAAGTAATTCAAATTCTCCATGGAAGGATTTGCTTTATTATTTTCAATCAGGCTGAGCATACCTTTCGTCATCTGCTCGCCTGCACACGATTCCAATGTTAGTTTTCGCTGTTTCCTAAGTGTTCGGAGCCGATCTCCTAATGTTGTCATAGTTGTTCACTCCTACTCATGAAATCTAGTTTAATTATATTAAACCGCTTCTTGAAATGAAAGAGCTCACATGGTATTATTTGTTTAATATAATTAAACTTTCTGAATGGAGTGACTACCTTGGGTGAATCCGCTAGTAAGCTGAAACGTGCCACCTATCATTTGTGGACCTTTACTGCGAGCAAGATGATTAGCGCTTTCGGAGCACAAATCTATGCATTTGCCATTAGTTTTTACATTTTGCAATTGACCGGTTCTGCCACAAGTTTTGCTGTGAACCTCATTTGTAGCATTTTACCACGCACAGCTATGGCACCATTCGCTGGATACGTTGCGGATACGTATTCCCGCAAAAGAATCGTCATCATCGCTCAGATTGTTTCTTCCATGGCTATCCTTGGGCTACTTACTGTCAGCTTAAATTATGGGTTATCATTGCCTGCAATTTACACTACGACAGTTGTTCTATCGTTAGCATCCACATTTTCAGGCATCGCCTTCACATCTTCCATTACGGGGCTAATTGATGAAGAGCGGATCCAAAAAGCGATGTCACTAAACCAGATGTCCGTCTCATTTGCAGCAATCGGCAGTCCGGCAGTCGGCGGCGTACTCTACGGCGCTGTTTCCATGCCGGTCTTTCTCGTCCTGTATGCATTTGCTTCAATCCTTGCCACAGTGCTTGAGTCAACGATGGATTTCAACCTGTATGCAAAACGTAAAGTGAAGGAAGAAGGAGCACCTAAAGAGAAAATGCTCGACAGCATGAAAGCAGGGTTAGCATATGCCCGTCTCCAGCCACTTTTAATGGCGATGATTTGGGTCGCACTGCTCGTCAACTTCTTGTTTGGAGCGGTTACAGTAGGATATTCGTTCATCCTTATTGAAAAGCTGAAAATACTTCCAACTCATTTTGGACTGATTGAAGGGGCGATGGCCGTCGGAATGCTCCTTATGTCCATCTATATAGCGGCACGTAAACCTTTTGCATCGCCACTATACGTATCCAAATTGGGGATTGCAGCACTGGGGCTGGTAATGGGACTCATCTCGGTGCCCTTGCTGATTCTTCTTCCATATGGCGGTGTATTTTCGTTTTATGTGATGATTTCATTCATCAGTGGAGCCTTAGGACCGCTTATTAACACCCCTATCCAAGTCTTCATGATGAAACTAATTGAAGACGACTATAAAGGCCGTGTGTTTTCCATCTTGGAAACGATGGCGATGGCGCTCATGCCGCTCGGAATGGTGCTGTTTGGATTTTTGTACGATATCCTGCCAGCGCCTTCGATCCTCATCAGTTCCAGTGTATTACTGATCATGACGGTGTTCATCCTTCTAAGAGCTTCTGTCATCAGACAAGTGACTGGCGTGAAACCTGAAGAGGAACTAAAAACCGCATCCACTTAACCGACGTGCAACCTGTACATTTATAAAATCTCTATTTCAAGTCCATCCTGCATAAGCTCTCTAAAGCGTCATCGTCTTTGACTTCCTTTAGAGAGCGAGGAACTACCATGAAACGGAAACTTATCATCGTCTTTATCCTGGTTGTTATAGGAAGCATCGGATATAAAATACTAGTTCCAGACAAATCCATACTCGAGATATGCTTTCCTACCATTGTAGAAAAGTCGAAAATCACTCTGCTGGATGCTTATTTTATAGGGATGGAAAAAGCGAAGGAATTCGATTCTCAGCCTGAACTCATATTTTTAAACAGTGTGAATGACGAAGAAGTAAGCGGAAGAGATGGGAAGCGCGGGAATTGGCAAGGAGTCATTGCTTTAATGACTACCAATCAGCGAATGCTTTTCGCTATCGAAAAAGGGAAGTTAATGGAGTACGAACTATTAGATGGAACCAACGAGCCAACAATCAAACCTTCTTCCATTAAAATCGATAGCACCCTGATCGTTAAATCCGCAATCAAAGAATTCCATCTGGAACCCGGACCAAAGAGCGACTCGTTCTCCAATGGCTATCATTTTCGTCTACTAAGAGATGCTGAAAACCTCTTCATTTCAGTAGATGGGCTAATCAATGGTAAGCAGGCAGAGATTTATTATCACCCTGAAACCGGTGAATATATGGGAAGAACTGAGACGAACTAAATAACGTGTAAAAAGCAGAGACCCCCGCATAATCAACGCGGAGGCCTCTGCTTTTTCAATTACTCTAGCTACAACTTACAGCTACTCCACAAGCTTCACTTGCTCCACATCGCTGCCATCGGGATTCATCCGGTACAACGAATTGTCTGGACGCATTCCACCGAAATTCTTATCGACCATGAAATATACTTTTCCGTCCGATCTAAAAATGGGGTACTCCACATACGCATGTAAGTGAGTGAGTTGTGTAATAGATTGTGTATCCCAATTATACGAAAACAATTCATATTCATAGATGCCCTCGGAGTTAGTTCCGGCTACCGCTTGATAAACAAGCTCGGAACGGTCCGAAATGAGGACGAAATCATAGAGATCCCCCGTGACTTCCGGAATACTGATCACCATTTCCCGATCAGGGTTCGCTAACGGGATTTTGAACACGCGACCTTTCGTTTCAAAAGCGTCTTCTGCGGCTTGTACGTCCGTATCGTCATCCATTTGGATATAGACCGCTTCTTCCCTGTTCGAAACTTGAAGTGATGACATGCTGTATTTCTTTAGTTCCGTATGTTGTACCTGTTTGTTTTTCTTTATATCATAACTATAGATATCGAAATCGTGAGGAAAGAGGCTCGCACCAGGTGAATACTGAGAGTACTGATTTGCTTGTAGATAAAACACCTGATTCGCGTCCTTCGGATCAATGAACAACTCCATTACAATCGCGTCCTTGGTGAAAAGAACTTTGTCATTTCCTGTTTCCAAATCTATCTGGTGAATGACACTCCTACTATGCGCATTCAGATCTTTGTCCGATTTCACATAGAGCACGTTTTTTCCATCTGGCATCATTGCAAGATCTAAAATCGATTCTTTGGAAGACAATTGAACGACCATTTTTAAGTCATCTGATCTTACATAGAGCATCGGTTTTCCTTCTTCGTACGTGACATAAGCAATATCCCCTTTCACAGAAACATCAAATTGCCCCGTCAACCCTTGCTGTTTTTCTGCATCCGAAACGCGATAAGTGAACCCAAGCAACAGACAGACGCCCGTTACGAGTGCAATTATTCCAGTGAACAGAATAGTTTTCCTCAAAATCCTCCCTCCCCTGTCGTTACGAGCATCCACAACAAAACGAGCACAAACGGCATCAAGATTTGAATTCCTGTAACGCTATACGCAGTACGCCTATGACCTGACCCCAATGCTTTCATTTGAATAACATAGACCACTCCATACACTACGAGTGGTATGAATAATTTCCATATGGCTCCGTTACCGTCTTCACTAAATAGATAGAATATGTATAAGCAATACACCGTACCAACCGTCAACACGAGGCCGATTGTGATTGTGAGTCCATGTAATACGTTGTAGGTCGTAGGTGATTCCGAACGTAGACTTGTCCAATAAATACTGACTAGTACACATACGATCAGCAAGTAGCCAATGATAGTAAGTATTGCTGAGTATGGACGATCCAAATTCATCGCAAGGAACGTTCCGTATCCGACTAGCAAACTAATTACGACGAGTAGCGTATTGACCATTGCACGTCTCCCAATCCATTTATCTGTATGAATTGAGCTATATAGGAGTGCTGAACTCACCAATACTCCACTCAGTAGCCAAGTCATATGCGCATCTCCCAGCTTGAAAAGTTGGAAGAGATAAATCGAATATGTAAATAATAAAGAGCCGATGGAAAGGCTCAACAGCATATTTCTAAGATTAGGTCTCATGGTTTAATCCCCCAAATAGATTGGACATATTTGTTATAGATTACCATTAGGGACCTCGTGTTACAATATCGATTATTCCGATAGTTTGAAAACGCAAATACCGAAGACCTATGGATGCGTCTTCGGTACTCATCTTTGCTTACAATTCCGCTTCCAAAATGTCCATGATTTCCAAATAACCTTTATCTTTCGCGTGTTGTAATGGTGTCACGCCATCCTTATCCGCAATCAACGGATCCGCGCCATGCTTTAATAGAACTTTAATGATTTCCTGATGGGCAACACCGCCATCGCTCAGGATGACTGCTTCCATGAGCGCAGTCCATCCGAGTCGATTCACATGATTCACATCAACGTCTGTTTTCTTCAATAATTCTTCTACGATCTCGATATGACCACGTTCTGCAGCTGGAATCAGCGCCGTCCCGCCATAACGATTCGTGATGGTGGTGTCAGCTCCCGCTTCAATTGCCAGTTGTAAAATGTCCAAATATCCTTCAGCCCCAGCATAAAGGAAACAGTTATTCTGCATGTTGTCCTGTATGGAAAGATCCGCTCCTGCGTCGATCAAGGCGTTCACTGTATAGGGATCATGGTTATATGTTGCAATCATAAGCGCCGTTCTTCCCTCATTGTCTTGTGCATTTAAATCCGCGTTTTGTTCAATCAATTCCTTCACTTTCTCTGTATCTCGCTGATCTGCAGCGTCTAGTAAATCCATCGTCATCTTATCTCCTCCTACTCTAGAGTCCGTATTCCCGTCTTTGTCTGAAGGTACACATGATTGAAGTAGAAAAACAGACAACCCTGCAATGAGCAAATTGCGCACTGAACCCTCTCCCGTTTCATTTGTTTGGAGCGACTACTTCCACCTTTAAGCGGTCGGGATCTTCAAAATATACAGCGTAATGGGATTCACCCCCGGCAAATGGATGCGTGTCTGGGTAAAGGATATGAACGTTACGATCTTTCAGTTGCCTAGTGATTAAGTTTACATGTTCCTTCGATTCTGCATGAAAAGCTAGATGATTCAACCCTGTTCTGCAACGATGGTACGGGACATCCAGAAATCGTTCTTCCGTCTGAACAAATACTAGATACGTATCTTCAAGCTTCCAACTCTTTCCCTCTGGCCATTCCTGGTATAACGTATACCCTAGTTCTTCTAGCAACCATCCCCAAAAATCAACAGAGCGATTCAAATCTGATACATATAATTCAATGTGATGAAGCAACCCTTTCACAAACATTTCTCCCTTCTGAAAAACGCCCGCTATTCCTATTGAATAGCGGACGCTTTAGATACCTTCATTATAACGTAGCTTTGATTGTTTTCCGATAATATCCTACGGTCAAGAAAGCAAACACTAAATAGATCACAATATAAACGGACATAGCAATTACAGTAGGTACCGTAATATCGCTCATAAAGATGAACGAAGCAGATTTTAATGCAAAAATTGAGTGCAGTAATCCTATCGCGAGTGGCAATCCGAATACAAAGATTTGCTTTCTCACAACGCCTTTCATGATTTCTTGAACACTGAATCCTAGCTGGCGCAACGTTGTATAACTTGCTTTCTCTTGTTCAGCTTCTGTCATTTGTTTGAAGTAAAGAATACTTCCTGTCGAGATGAGGAACACGAGGCCGAGGAATCCGGCTATGAAGATTGTCATCCCGCTAGACTGCAATAAGTTACGATATTGCGTGTAGTAGTCAGATTTTTTACCGGAACTTTCGATATCTTTATAAAGCGCCGTAGCTTCTTCAAATTGACCTTCATCTAGTAAGTTAAACGCGGTCGCATGATTTACCTTCGATTCGTCTTGTGTTCTGTACTCAGACTTAATTTCCTGAAAAAGCTCTTCATTCACGACAAGCGTCGAAGTGTAATCAATCATATTGAATGCATTTCCTTCTGCAAAACGTTCAACGGAAATGGTCTTATTCAAACTTTTAGGTTCAAGTGTCAGATCGAGTGGGACTTCCACAGACTTTAGCAGCCAATAGATCCCACCATCTAGCAATACACCGGAGTTTGAACCTTTGACTTCAATTGGCAGACCGGCTTCACTCAATTGACGCTCGCTTACAATTCGAATTTGCAAGTCCGTATAAGGAAGCATCGGATTCAATTCCTTTTCATAATCACCATCCAACTGAAGTGCTTCAATAGTAGATGCATGATATCTGATTCCGGCATTATCTAGCGCTTTAGTGAACTGATCCGTAGCAGGTACGTCTCCTTCGATCATATAATCGAATGGTTCTACCAAGCGGGTTTCTTTTTCATTTGAGTAGAATGATGAGTACGCAGCCGCTAGCATTGTCAACGTCATTGCAGACAACACAGTAATAATCGTCAACGAATTCGCATTCGCTTTCATTCGATGCATCAATGGTGCTAATGACAAGCTATTCGACAATCCGAGATGACCATTTTTGGACACCCGAATTTGGTAAAGCACCCATCCAATCGTAACTCGAAACAGTAAATACGTGCCAAGAATGACTGAAACCAGTACTGCAATCATATTGAAAAACAGCAAACTATTGAACATATGGCCTGACAACCAATACCCGAATCCAATTAAGAGAATACCCAAAATACCAAGTATAGAAGAAACAATGGTTTTCGGCTTTCTTATGCGTTCACCAGACTGATCCACTTTAAACAATTCAAGCAATGTACTGCGTTTAACTGCAATCGCCATTTGTAAAGAGGTTAGCATCAGAAGCACGACAAATACGACAATAGTTTGCAGGATCGCGGCTCCTGAAAATGACATCGTCAATACGCCGTCTATTCCTACAAGTTTCATTAATAGCAGTAAGAACACTCTAGAAACAAGCAAGCCAATACCGATACCGATTGCAAGTGCTCCTATTCCCAGCAAGAAGTTCTCTGTCACTAGCATTCGGGATACGGTGAATTTGGACAACCCGATCAGCTGATAGAGTCCTACTTCACGGCTTCTGCGTTTCAAGAAGATTGAATTCGCATAGAGTACAAATACACCAGAGATGAACAGCAATAAAATTCCCGCTGCTTTAAAAGCCGATGACATATTAAAAGAAGTAGCGGTCCGTTCCATCACAGTTGTGTCATGTTGCAATGAAGCAAAAACAAAATAAAGCACAACACTTAAAATCAAAGCGAAAAAGTATAAATAGTAATGCTTCAAGTTTTTTCGCATACTGCGGACTACAAGATCAAAGAGCGTCAACGCTGTCACCTCCAAGAATCCCTTGTACTTTTAGGATTTCTTGAAAGAACTGCTGTCTCGTTTGTTCCCCGCGATACAGCTCGGAGTAAATCGTTCCGTCTTTCAGGAATACAACCCTATTGCAGTAACTCGATGCAACTGGATCGTGCGTCACCATCATAATCGTGACGTCCCGTTCATCGTTTACTTGCGCCAATGTTCCAAGTAAGGATGCAGCTGATTTCGAATCGAGTGCACCCGTCGGCTCATCCGCAAACACAATAGAAGGTTCGTTAATTAACGCTCTAGCCGCAGAAGTCCGTTGCTTTTGCCCACCCGAGATTTCACCAGGGTATTTATTAGCTATCTCAGTAATCCCTAGAGTACGTGCAATCGATTTGAAACGATCTTCCGCTACAACACGTTTCACGTTTCCAACTGAAATCGGAAGCAAAATATTTTCTTTCACTGTTAATGTATCGAGCAAATTATAATCTTGGAAGATGAACCCGAGCTGATCGCGTCTGAACTGCGATAGTTTGCGGTCGTTCATTGAAGAAATATCTGTTCCATTTATTTTAATCGAGCCTTCCGTTGTCCGGTCGATAGTCGCTAGGACATTCAATAATGTCGTCTTCCCGGCACCTGAAGGTCCCATAATTCCGACGAATTCGCCTTCCATCACACGGAAATCCAATCCTTTTAAAACCTGCTGTACTTGCCCGCGCGTTCCGAACGATTTACGAATCGAAACAGCTTCTAACATAGTAGTTTTTTGTGACACTTAAAACGCCTCCTTGTTTCTATACACTCACTTTACTGCAGAAAAACAGCGGAGTCGTTCGATTTGGATGACAAACACAACGCGCAACCTTACAGTTTTGTCACTTACGGGTTGCGTCAAATTCATTTTCCACTGGGAACGTTATTACCATTTGAGTACCTGTCAATCCGTCCGATTGTCCATTCAAGTGAACTCCTATTTTATTAGCAGCCTGTTTTGCTAAATAGAGACCCAGTCCCGTTGCTGCATGTTGGATCCTTCCTGTATTTCCTGTAAATCCTCTATCAAATATGCGTGGCATTTCATGCGCGGGAATTCCTGGTCCTTCATCAGCTACAGTTATGGATACGTGACCTGTTTCGTCTGATGAAGTTTGAACGAAGAGCGTTCCGCCAGTTGGACTGTATTTTACGGCATTTGTTAACAATTGTCTGAGGATGAAGCGGCACCATTTTTGGTCAGTAACGACTTCAACTGGATTTTCATCAATTTCGATTGCAATATTTTTCTCTAAACACCACGGCATCAGTTGGCGTACTTCTTCAATAGCTAACCGAACTATATCGGTTTCTTCTAATACATAATCAGCTTCTATTGAAGGGAGTCGGGAGATGTATAGTTGCTGATCAATGAGTAAATGGACGCGCAACCATTCCGTTTCGATCTTCCAGATTTCAGGTGCTGTGCGATTTGCGTCAATGAGTAACTTCATTGCAGTAAGGGGTGTTTTCACTTCATGGACCCAAGCTGCTGTATCATTTTGCTCTGCATGAACAAATTCCTGCATCCGTGCCATCCTCGTACGGTAAGAAGAATCAATCGAATGGAGCAGTGCAGACATTATTGCTTCTTGATGAAAAACGGCTTCAGGAAGTCCTTCTTGCCAGTCATCAGGTAACTCTTTCAAAAGATGATTCAACGAACGCGAATAAGCTGTCTCCTTGCGATATCGCCATATGAAAAACAAAATGAAAATCGCGAGCAGGAGTACATTCAGATACCCGATAGAGATAGCGCTGATTGCCAGTCCTTGATCCAAAAACAGCAACAGATCCGTTAGTGATAGTGATCCTAGGTATAGAGCAATCCAGCTTCTACGATCAGCACTATAAGTACGAAGCATTATGAGTACCCCTGAAACGTAACCGCCATATAGCCCATTCCTTTTTTCGTGACAATCGCTTCTTCCAGACCCAAATCGCTGAGTTTCTGTCGTAAACGAGTCACGTTGACCGTAAGTGTATTGTCATTAACGAAGCGTTCATCGTCCCAAAGCTTACGAATCAGATCGTCCCGTGATACAATTTCATCTTTTGCTTCTACCAAAATAGTTAGGATGAAAAACTCGTTCTTAGTGAGCTCGATCTCCAAATCTTCTCCTTGTATAACGCATCGCTTTAAATCGATAGTCATCCCATTCCACTTCAACTCATCAGCTGGTTCGTCTATTTCTGCGTACGAGTAAGCACGTCGTAAAGTCGCTTGAATCTTTGCTAGTAACACCTCCGTGTGAAATGGTTTTTGTATGTAGTCGTCCCCGCCCATATTCATCGCCATGACGATGTCCATCGGATGGTCTCTCGATGAAAGGAAGATGATGGGCACTTTGGACATCGCCCGTATTTCTCGACACCAGTGGAATCCGTCGTACGCGGGTAGTTGGATGTCCATAATGACGAGTTGCGGATCTGATTTCATGAAAGGTGTCATAATGTCTTGAAAGCTATCTGGGCCAACTACATTAAAAGACCAATGTTCTAAATGGCCTTTTAACGAAGAAAAAATAGCAGGATCGTCCTCCACGATAAAGATTGTCTCTTCCATTACATCGTCTCCTTCTTTATTTCTACATTCGATTGAGGACATGCAACGTATCTAAAACATGCTCCAAAAAAGTTGAAAGTTCAGTCATGTTCTCTTCAGTAATACGTGTTTTGAAGACTGCTTCAATTGAATTCATCAATTTAAGATCCGCTTTACCATACACATACCGAATCGTTTGTGTAAGTTCAATATCCTCTTCCCAAATGGACGCCATTACTTGTTCAATCCCTGCACATTCAGTTTGAGGATCAAGAACGCTTTTTTGAAAACAGAGGGACAGCGAACAAGCGGGATTTGCTTTAGGGTCTTCCATAATTTCTCCAGCAATATCCCCTACACCTGCATGCAATATGACTTCTACATCAATTTCAGGATGATTGCGAAGGACGAAATGCAATGCAAACTCGCGGGATAAAACCGCAAAATCCATGACGTCACGTCTATTTTGAATTTCAATTTGCTCATCCAGCGTATCCAGATCATACAGCTGGTTTTCTAGTGCGACTTTCAAATTATCAAATATCGTCGGATCGTACATGTTCGTAATCTCCTTCCAGCTCGATGACATACACATCTTTAGTTAATCAATCTTTCTTTATCCAGAATCTGCGCACAACAGTACCGTCTTCTTCAGTGAAGCTACCGTCTTCTATTCCGCCATTTTTTTGAATGGTCTTGGCAGATCCAACGTTGTCTTCATTACATGTAATCAGCACAGAACTGATCCCCAATGTATCGGTCACTTTCAAAGCTTCTGAGAGCATCCATGTTGCATATCCTTTACGGCGCTCTGACGGACGGATGCCATAACCAATATGTCCACCTACTTGGTGCAAATACTCATTTAAGTCATGACGAATATCAATCATGCCTACAACTCGTTGTGTATCATCCACTAAGAAATAATTCGTACACGGAAGCCATTTTCCGTGGCCAGCTTCTCTTAGAGCGAGCTCTTCCAAGTAGGTTTCATAAGGAATCCCTTCATCCCAATTAAAACTACTTGGAATCATCCGATCCTCATCCCACTCATTTCGATAGGCTGCATGCTCTTCTTTCCATTTCATAGAAGGTCGTTCCAGTCGCATGATATCTCCGTCCTTTCTTAGTCTACTGAAAGCTGCCTGTATTCAAAAAACGCGAAGTAAGGACAGCTGTCTCATAGTGGTGATGGATATCCTTATGCCCGTAAGGAAGTGTTGTGAAATCTGTGAGTTCTGAAATAGTAACAGACGACAATTCCACTCGTCCATCATTTTCACCATGGATGAATCGGCCTAACCACAAGTTGCTATTCGTTCCTGCGATTGCACCCAGTTCAATTTGTGTTTCATTTGTTAACGCAAGTTTATGTATATAAGAAGCATTCAAAGATTTAAGTGTTCGAAACCATTCTGTATAGCCTTTGACGTAACTTGCTAACACCGCGAGTTGACTTCCTTGATTGGGAGTAGCTATTTGCACACAACGTCCTATACGTCTAGTTGCTTTAGACTCTTTGAGTACATGTCGGACGAGTAATCCTCCTGTACTGTGTCCAACCAAATGAATCGTTCCGTCATAAGTCTCTGCCAGATTCTCCAACTCATCTAACACTCTCTTTGTTGCTCGATCAAATTCATGACGAGTTAAAGGAAGAGAGATCGAATGACATCGAAAACCAAGCGACTCAAGATTGTTTGCTAGTGACATCATATCTTTCGATGATTTATTGAAGCCATGTAAAAGTAAGACTTGGTCCATTTCACTCTCCCCTTCCCTCTCCACTCGTTATAGCTACTTGATGGAATGAAAACTTGTTAGTTCGTTACAAACACACAGCGGCTAAGATTTTCTGAATGTCGTAAATGCTAGCATCTTTCTTGAATTGCTTGTCCACTAACGGTTCCTCAGCGCTAGAAATCCAGATTTTTAGTTCTGCGTCCAAATCGAACGTGCCTGCTGTTTCTATACTATAGTGGGAAATACTTTTATAGGGAATGGAATGATATTCGGTTTTCTTACCAGTCATGCCTTGCTTGTCCACAAGGATGAGACGCTTTTCCGTAAATACCATCATATCCCGAAATAACTTAAACGCAGCTTCCACGGACTCGCCCTCTATTAAAATTGTCGCTAATTCTTTTTTTACAGTCGCTGTATCCACCGTCGATGCATTGCCAAGAAACGAATCTAAAAATCCCATTTTAATTCCTCCTTTTTGTTGTTGTTCACATTAATTAATTTTTCAATCATCTTCATTATACCACGCTAGGTAATGATGAATCAGTAATAGTTACAACCACTTCCAACATACTTTTACTAATTCTTTTTTCTTTAAAGTATGAGGTACTTTATCTACTGACGGTGAGTTTAACAACAAGAGTGAAGTATTGCTGCATGAAATTCTTTCTGAACTGAAGATGTTAGAACAGGTCAAGATCGTATTGAAAAGCGTTTAGTTGGTATTCAAGGTCAGTTCAATGAGATTCATGGACAAATTAAGGACAGTTGGCAAGTATGGAAACCAGACAAGAGGACATGCATTATTTTGAATCCAAAACGTTGGAACACGACAAAGATTTATTCAATATGAAGATACGAGCATAGCTGACTCCCCTATCACAGCAAGAATAAGCTCGCTTGCCCTCGCCTAAAATTTTCAGTGATGTATACTTTCCCACTTCCACAGGCATCTTACCTTTAGGAGGTGAGCCTGCATGGGAAACAAAAACAATCCAAAAACAATGAATGAGCGGACGAACAACCCGTTTGATACGTATCAAAACAAAGACCGTGACGCAAGTAACAGCAATAATAACAATCCGCTAGACAACGCTGATACGGAATTTGCTCCTGAATTTGATGCGAAAGTAAAAAACAAGAACAATAGGACCAATCATGACAAAAATCAACAATCGAATAAGAAGAAATAAGAAAAAGTAAATAATCCTTGGATAATAACCCTTTCAGTTCTCAAGTACAAAAACCTAATTAAACACCAAAAAGAGCCCTAATTCGCTTATGAATTAGGGCTCTTCGTTTTGCCTATCCTGTTATATTAAGTAACGCCCCCGTAAAAAACTCGCCCGATTGAATGTCAGGAATTTCACTTTATCTTTTTTTGTAATAGCCCAAACCGATAAAATCCCTACTATTACGAACAAAGTTAAAAATAACTTTAAAGCAGCAAGTTCAAATGAATTTACATTTTAATTCATATTATCTATCTGTTTATTTTTGCTTTTTTTCAAAATACTCCGTACGAATCTTTTCAAGTTGCTGCTTTTTATCAAATTTTGCAGGCTTGATTTTTTCATGATACTTTGACACAGCCTTCATACCTTTGTAATCTAATTGATATTTCCCCAATTTATTCACCTACTTTTCTTGTCTTTAAATATAATCCATTCAAAAAATATAGTATACCTTGTTTTACTGAAGTAAACCTTTTTACTTTAGTCGCATACTCTTTTCTTTCTATTTGGCCTGTTTGCGATATTGACGAAATCGCGTATAAAGCAATCACAAGCGTTAATTTAATTGATCATTTATATTATCAACTGACTTTGCCGATAATGAGTAGATAGTATTCGTATCACTAACATCCATTATTGTTCCGTATTCTTGACCTAACCAAAGAAAGAATGATTTCTCACCTAATTCGACTTTATAATTTGGGTCTGCCATATCCACTACACCTGGTTGTTTCTTAGCACTGCTAAAAGCCTTTTTAAATCGTTTAATTGCTTTTTCATCTGTAAAGGTGACTAATGAATCTTTTTTAACTTCAGCAAAGCTTTCCATCTTATAAACATTTACTTCCTTAACCGCTTTAATGCCATTGCTACAACCGCTTAGTGTTGGTATAAGAACAAAAAGAAAGATTGCTATAACTAAACATTTTTTCATATATTCGCCCCTTTCAATGCACGTGTATTGAGATTAATACCCCTTTATCCAAGTTAGTCGCGATTACTTAGATAAAGTTTCATATATACCCTTTAAATGGCCCAATTCACTTACAAACCGTATGCAACAAATGCGCCTTTTGTTTTACAAAAGACTATAAATAGCGACAAACATAACAAATCCAGATACAAGAAAAAAATTAAAAGCATCTGCATTCCGTTTCTTAAATTCAGTAATCCCCATCACAATAAAGATCAGCCCCGCTATAAGTAGCATATAGGGAATTACTGTTCCGACATTTCCATTTAACAATCCATATCTGATAATCCAATCATCGTAATCCCTAAAACAATCCTAAGTATTTTCATATGTCTTCACTCCAATCAAATGCCCCTTATGTAGATCAAGCGCAATTCCTTGTTATAGAATCGCACCCGTTAGTTTAATAAGAAAAGCAAATCTAATAAAGAATAGTACATACTTATGATACGGTTCACCTTAATGTAGTTAGTTTCCATTTTCTATATATATCCTTACCAGCGATTCATCGCTATTTTCACCCAGACAACGTATAATAAGAGAAGCAGAAGAAGAATTTATTTTTCCTCTAGATAAAAAAAGAGGTGCAATTACTTGAAACAGTTTGAAACAGCATTACCTGAGCAGTATGAAGCATTAAAAAAACAGGCCAATTATACGTCTAGCTGGCGAGAGCGTTTAGACGCAGTCGAAATGTTATCGGCTTATCAACATGACAAAGTCATAGATTTATTAAAAAATCGTATGCAGCATGATACTGTCAACAAGGTGCAATTAGCAGCCTATGAAGCACTTGTGGCGTTTGGCGAGGCCGTAGAGAAGCCATCACCTGCACGTTTTGATATTATCAAAGGCACAGACAAAATTTTCCTGCGGGTGAAAAAGAGCTTGCCGAAGGACCATACAGTGGCAGACTTTGCGGATAAACTAAAACGTATGCGTTTAGATGTCTTTGATGCGTATGAAGGCGACAAAGGTGTACAATTTATGAACTGGTTAGAGGAACGTTGGGCAAAACTGTAATCAGTAGTTTTACGATTTTTGAAGGAAAGTCATTCTCTCCGCTTGTGGAGGGAATGGCTTTTTCTTATCTTACGGTGCGGTTCATCGAAACCAATATTAAATTGTATTACTTCTTTTCTTTGATCATCTATCTTTATTGTTTAACGATAAAACAAACACCTTATTAAACTAACTGGCCCTATTGTTGAACGATTGTGTTCCATAATCGCCCTCGATATTCCAGTATGTCTTTTCATAGAAGTAATTGGTTCGATTCCGTCTATTGGATAATCGAACCAATTACTTTTATAAACAAATAACTAAACTCGTATTTAGCCTTGTGGCATTTTGCTTATATCCATATACAACGCATTCCATCGATGTCCGTCGGGATCAGCAAAACCGCAGCCATACATCCAGCCATCCTTTTCGCCTGGCTTGTTGAATACAGTACCCCCAGCAAGTTCAGCCTTCAATGCAAACTCATCAACTTCATCCCTCGAGTTCGCCCCCAAAGAGAATAACACTTCCGTGCCTAGACACGAATCTGAAACCGCATTACCATCAAAACCTTTGAACGTGGATTCCGGAAAGAACATCAAAACAACCTGATTATCGCCAACTATCAAGCTGAATGAGCCGTCTTGACTTGCATATTGTTCATTCAAACGAAAACCGAGTTGGGTATAAAATACCTTAGCACGTTCTGGATCCCGCACTGGTAGGTTTAACCACAATTCTCCTGACATACCAAACAACCTCCTAGTTTTTCTTATAATACATAACCACTGATATAGCTCGATTCAGTCACAGTGCTTCTTCCACAACTGCCCCTATTGCGAAATATCCCACACTACATAAGCAACCTTGTCACTCTGGTAAATTCAACTGCCAGGATATACCGAACTGTTCATTCAACCATCCGAACTTTTTGCTGAACCCATAGTTATTTATAGGCATGAGTGCTGTGCCATTTTGTATCAATTTATCATAAATGTCATCAATTTCTCCTTCGGTATCACATGTAAGGTAGATAGAAAAAGACGGGGTAAATGTAAACTCATGGTCAACGTGGCTGTCGATACACATGAATTCCTGCCCCTTTAAAGAAAATACAGCCCGTATAACTGTACCTTCTTCACCGGGGCCATCAACTCAGTATCGTGTAATACTTTTAATTTCTGAATCCTCGATGAGTGATGTGTAGAAGTTCATAGCTTCTTCTGCAATGCCTCCCTGAAACATTAAAAACGGTGTTACGTTTTTCATATTCAACATTCCTTTCTTTACTAAAAATCGCCTTTTTGAAGCACAGATTTTGTTCGTGCATTGCCCCCGTTTACGAAAAATCAGGTTAATGATTATTAGATACACCATTTGCTAGTTAAACTATCGCTTTTTAGTTTCATAAGCATTTTTTCTTTATTTAGCCAGTTCTCTCTTATTAAATTCATATTAATAGAGTCAATCCATTTTCCTTCAAATTCTAGATCGTTTTCATCAATGCTATTTGTAATAAAGCCAACCTTTTCATAAACATACTTTGCTCTTGGATTGAAGTCAAAAACACTCAAAGTTAGTTGATTCAGTGTAGTGTTTGTAAATATATAATCAATTATAAGTCGGGTTGCTTCCGTTCCTAATCCTTGATTCCTTCCCCTAGGTCCAATTAGTATCCTAAAATTCATACTATGATTTTCTTCATCGTATAAATTGACTACTACCTCTCCGACTAAGAAGTCCTGTGATTTGTCAACAATAGCAAGATCCAAGCGATCACTTTGTCCATTTCTTGTGTTGTACCATTGTAAAATTGATTCCCTATCAAAATCCGAACTGCTTCCTGTTAGTTTTAACACTTCGGGATCCTTTAAGTATTCCTCAATAAAAGGAAAATCTCCATCCATAAAAGGCCTGAGAATAACTTTCTCCCCTTTTATTAGTGGTTTATCAGCTAGATGTACCATTTCATTCCCCCCATTAATTCTATTTAACATTTACCCACTTTAATTAGTGTGTACTAATACTAACTACCCTGTATCTTTAGTACATTTATTCACAAGTCATTCTCAATGATTTGGCCCGATTGAAGCATAAATCTTCTTCATTTATCGCACCCATTTGCTGAAAAAACAGCTCGACAGTTAAGGGAGCGATTTATTTCTTATGAACTTTTACATAGACACTTCCAAATATTTCATCTTCGATATAAGCATCTAACTTCCACATTCCACTTTTAGGGAGTTCCATATTTGTTGGCAAGTGCTGATCTGCACCATTATTAGGGCTAGGAAAAGAATTTCCTCCTTTTGGTACAATTATTATTTCCTTATCACTGTTTTCGTGAGTTCCTAAAACCTTAAAATCACCAATTAACTCATCTTCATTTCCCCAAAAGTGCCACATATACTTTTGTACTTTGTTTGGATAAAATCTGATACCTTCACTATCATCGTAAATAAAACCCAAACGCCCCTCTTCCCCAATCATTGTGTAATTGCCTGATTCAAATAGAGGACTTTCATTCCAATTATGTTGAATAACTTCTTCTTTTATTGGCTCTTCGTCATTACAGCCTGCAATTACTAATGATAAAATTACTACGCAAATTAAAATTAATCTTCTTTTGAACATATTCATGCCCCTCCATTTTTTTATGTTTATTCCCCTTAATGGCCCGTTTGTTTAAATTCAGAAGATTCATAATCCAACACCATTATACCGGAAATCCCCAGGAGGAACTATTGAAAATGAAAAAGCACCGCTAAATGCGATGCTGATTGATGTTCTAATTTAATGTTAATTTACTTGTTACTTTAACTTTTGTACCACTCAACTGAACGGGGTACCTTGGATAATTAATGGTGTTAATTAGCTATAAAGTTTCTAATAGTACTCTCGGTATCTACTTTATTTCACTTCTACTTTCACATGGCCTTCAATATATGTTGGATACGCAGTCAACTCAATACGAATCGGATTCGAATAGGAAGTCGTATCAAACGATAGGCTCAATTGCGACCCTTCTTCAACTCCTCCCATCCCCCATGATGAAGTAACAAGTTCTTTTCCTTCAGCATCACTTGCAGTCGAAAATGGGGCATGTCGGAAATCCTTCACGGATAACACTAGTTCGATTCCCGTTCGATTCGATGACACTTGCTTTAATTGGGGACCATCAGGATACAAAAGCAACTCATTTGTAGCGGTATTTACTTCTAGAAAAGCCTGTTCTTTCTTGACTGCTTGTGCTTTGTTGATTTGTAGATAGAGCTTTTTTGGAGTTGAGAAGTAGTTGCTCTGTAAAAAGAAGGTATGCGTCGTCTCCCCCAGATTACTACCAAAAGCAGTTACCCCATTGGAAATTCAACTCCACACTTCTCCTTTTTCATCGACTAGACGTATATCTTCAAATGATAAGATTTTTTTCGAGTTGTTTAGATCGAATGTGATTTGCACAGCTACTCTCAATGGGAGATCACTACTTCATCAACAGTAAAATGCTGTTCATCTAGTTCTACTGTCTGATTCAGCATATATGGTTTGCTGGGTTTCGTTTGCTTAGGCACTTTGAATGGAATCAAAAATTTTGCTTTTTCCCCATCAATCGTCGTGTCTGCATCGACTGTGAAATTTAGATTACTAAACACAGTACGTTCTGAAAACGTGAGCTCCAATTTCTCTTGATAGGAAGAGACGTCATTTACCTGCATCCCACCATAGGAGATTCCTGCGTCAGGCATCGAGCCTGAATTTTTAATCTCAAGGATGTTTATTCTAACAGTTTTCATCTTTTTAGGTGATTTAATCGTATAATAAGCTCGCAGTGACCTCAGGGTTTTGTGCAGTCTGGACTTTACCGTACCATCCAGGATATTCTCGAGTTTTGCAATGTCTTTAATCTTCACATTTTGAAAGTATTTGAGGTAGATTAGCTGCTGTTCTTTTTCCGGTAGTGCAGCAAGGGCTTCTTTTAGTTCAAGCTACGAGACGTCTTCTTTTCCCAGTTTGTCAATTTCAGATTCCTTATGATGAAATCGTTTTTGCCGTTTCAACTGATCTTGGCAGTAATTCATCATGATTCGAATAAGCCATGTCTTCGCATATGCAGGTTCTTTCACAGTATGGATTTTGTTGTAGGCTCGCACGGTCACTTCATGAAGTGCTTCTAATGCATCGTGTTCGTTTTTCAAAAATGCGAGTGCTGTTCTCAACAAATCCTCTTTATGTTGTCTCATAAACGCTAAAAATGCTGCTTCGTCACCCGCAATTGCTTTACGACTTAGTTCCAACTCATCCATGCCTCTCCAACTCGTTCTTGCTATTGTTATTCATTAGACTCTACTGAACGGAAATAGTTCATGGTGAAAGTTAACTTTTCAAAACTCTTTAAACGCACATAAAAAAGCACTGAACCTCATGTAAGTTCAGCGCATTTACCATTATCTCTTCCACTCGGCTTCATAATGAGCAATATAATCTTCCACTGTGATTTTTCTACATAACTCAGCAATTAACTCATAAGGAATGGTTTCCATCTTTTTTAATCGAATACAGCTTTTCCCCATGTCCAATTTCGTCTTAACGTGCTTCGGATATTCTGCGACGAACCAATCATGTACTTCAGGAAATGCATAGATTCCCATGTGGTAAATACCTATGAAATTTTTCTGAGAACCGATGCTAAGAAATGGCAGTGGTTCTTCCGGTTTGCAGTGGTACCCATCCGGATAAATACTATGTGGGATTACATATCCGATCATGCCATAGGAAAGCGTTTCTTCAAATCCATTCGGCAAGTTGTCTTTAATCGTTTGACGTAGCTTTTCGATTGCTTGCTGTCTGTCTTCCGGAAGTTGGTGAACGTATTCTTCAATGGTTTCCGCTTCAATTCTCATAATAATCCTCATCTCTTTTTCTTAGAATTTATAGTTGAATTACCCTATCTTGATTAAGATTTTCAGTCTTACAATTTAGTTAAAATCACTAAAATGTGAATCTTTCCGCCCCCCTCTGTAGTACAGTAGAGAGTAAAGTTTTACAGAGAGGGGTTTTCCATTGAATCCGTTTTTATCCATTTGGAGTCGTCCTACAGAGACGATCCACTATGTACTCAAACAAAAGAAACTATCTTTCAGCTTTATACTTGTTATCTTGGCTGCGCTTGCGATTGCCCCACTTACCATCACTCAACTTCTTTTCATAGAAGAGATTCCGCTGATTGGTATATTACTCATCGCATTTATCGGTTTGTTTATCCTTTCAACTATTGGTTGGTTTGTGAATAGTGCCCTCTATACATGGATTGGCAAGTGGCTAGGAGGCACAGGTTCTTACAAACAAATGCTCACAGTGGTTCCGCTTGGCTCACTCACCGCAATCTACCTTTTGCCATTTTCATGGTTGATGATGATTGCCTTGATCATACTCAGATCCTCTGAATCAGATGCTACCGCTACATTATTTATTGTCCTATTCGCTGTATCTTCCATTCTTTCATTTGGATTAATGGGATTGTCCGTTTATGGAACGGTAATCCT
The DNA here is from genome assembly GCF_050858885.1 of Sporosarcina sp. A2. Taxonomy (GTDB): domain Bacteria; phylum Bacillota; class Bacilli; order Bacillales_A; family Planococcaceae; genus Sporosarcina. Next base: position 2,368,994 of record NZ_CP193898.1, read on the forward strand.
ATCAAAAGCAATCGGAATTGTACATGGCTTTTCTGCATGGAAGGGATTCGGAACAATTGCCATTCTAATGGGCTTTGTTTTTGCACTGACTTTAGTTGGTTGGATCATCTTGTTTTTCATCATTTTTGCGTTCACTTCCTATTAATTAGAAAAAGAGCATCTGTTGCTTGCAAAACAGATGCTTTTACTTATGTATGCAGTCCCCGAACCCACCCTCGCTAAGAGCTGTAAATCAGTGCATGGTCGTTACAATGACAATCGATTTGTACAGGTGTCACAGTACTGGGCATTAATTGTCTGCGGTCATTAGCCGCAAAGTAGGCCCCGCTACTTTTTTTAATCCAACGTTCCCTGTTGGCGGGTTTGCACTCACCTTTACAACACCAAGCTACCGACTGTTATGCGTTATTCCACTAAATCAATATTCCAGTTCATTCCTTGAATTTTCGTATCCATTTCCCGGTACGCTTTTGATAACTGGTCAACTTGTTTTTGGATCTCCTTCACATTCACCGTGCTAACGATACGAATTTCTGACTGGCTGTACCGATCTGCTTGTTGTGCCGCTCCTTCAGCCACCTTAGACAGAAGCGTTCTTTGGTCCATTAACTGATCGCGATCTGTCAACGCATCAGCAAGTGACCGTTGTTCGTCAAATTGAACCTCACAATTGGTCCGGTTAATTTGTTTGATTAGCACCGTCACTCTTTGACGAATCTCAGCAAGCTCGGAAAGCATCTCATTCGGGTCTTCTGCTGGTGCGTCCCCTTCTTGAATTTTGAGGTTCATATGAATTCGCCTTTTTAACTGTTCAATGCGTTTCTGATAATCTGCCCGTGCTATCAAAGCTTCCGCTAATTTCATTGTCTGTTCCTCCTCAAGCCATACTCGTTAGGTTGTTATTCTGCATTCTTTTGAATTCTCCTCTTTTTTTGAAATGGCCATTAAATTCATTATGAATAAATAATAGAAACAAAAGAAGATGAAGGAAAGTAGTTAACCAAAAAAAACCGAAATCATCTAGAGTGAATGAATTCGGTTTTATTGTTCGTTTTCACCACCACGGTTCTTTCATCGGATCGTCTAATTGCAATTCTACATAGTAGGGGATCAAACGAATACACAATATAGCTAGAAATGTAAGGTAGACAAGTGCTCCATAAATGCTATGTTCAAATAGATTTGCAGCAATAATTATTAGTGGAATGAAAAGTTGAAATAAGCTCGTTTTCTTCCTAGAATTCCTTGTTTGATAATTTTCCTCACCACAATTCGGACATTTGGTTTTTTCATTTCTAAATGCCTTTTTGAAGGCTAACTTACGGGCCCACGGCGATCCACAATTTGCACAGAAAGGCAACGCACTTCCCTGTTTTCGAATGCTTTGTTTAAGTAATCCATATATAATGAAGAACAAAATTGCCAGCAAGAGCGTTTTCACTGAGTCATACGTGAGTATACCCAAGAAATTTAGAGTGCCACCACCGTCTGCTTGTGTAGCACTAGAAGAATTTCCTGCCTTACTATTGATAAACATGAAAGCCACTGACAACAAAATAAATGACGTGAGCACTATTCGATATTTCCAAATGCGTCCCCGCGTTTTATGTTCCCGACTGCTTTTAACATTGTGAATGATCTCTTGTTTTCGTTCGATGCTGAAGGTGATTTTTTGCAACTCCGTATTCAACTGGTCTTTAATCGAATCCATGAGAAAATCCCTCCTGTTCTTCTAATCGTACTTTCAATTGGGACCGGGCACGTTGTAGTCGAGTCCGTATCGTTGCTTCAGGACAATTTAAGATATCTGCAATGTCTATCGTCGAAGATTCTTCGTAATAGTACAAAACCAATACTTCACGATAGATAAGTTTCATAGAGAGTAGGGCGGTTAACACAGTTTCTGAAGTTTCTTGTTCAATAACGTGCCATTCCGGTGTTTTTCGCGTATTAATCCCTTTTATCTTTTCTTTTACTAGCATACGTTTGTGTGTCCAGCTTCTTAAGTAATCATGACTTCGGTTCACGGTCATCTTTACAAGATACGTCTTTAACGAACTATCTTGCCTGAATTGCTCGGATCGTTGATAGTAACGAATGAATACATCTTGCACAATATCTTCAGCGGTACTTTGATTTTTGACGTATATATAAGCGACTCGAAGCAAATAATCGCCATAGTTATCCATCACTCTTTCGATATTCACTTCCGAACTCACCTGCCTTTTCACTATAGACGGACGTCACTTCATATCCGATTCAATTTAAATCTATATAATTTTAAAAAACCTGTAGCGTCCTTTTCAGGATACTACAGGTTACAGGATTATGAACAAGAAGCAAGTGCTATTTCATTGTCTCGCTCCTGAATTAGAATATTATTTTTTCCATCCAGTTTAAATTTGATGCCTCGATCGTCTAAACAATATATTAAGTAATCTCTAGAAGTTTCATTCATGTTTCATGGTTTCCATAGATGATATATTCGCTGTTCTCATCTGCACACGCCCCTAAAGACATCAGTGTCACTAGTGTAACCAAAGGAATGAAAAGTAACTCCTTCTTTTTCATATCGTTCTACTCCTTTCACTAATTTCTACCGACTCTTATAATAAACATAGTGTCATGTGGCAGGTTCTGGTTTTAGTATACGAACAAACTAGACTTATAGCTACCTAATTCCGATCAATTCTGACATATTTCGTATCTATGAAATATTTCCGGAATGTGTTTCATCAACAAAAAAACCAGATCCCTATCGCCAGGATCTGGTACGTACTTATGCTAGTTTTTTTACGTTGGCGGACGTGTGTTGTCCATATAAGTAAAAGCTCATGACTTCATCAACATATGGTTTCAGATTATGCGTTTCCTCACCCATTCGTTCGAGTCCTTGATGCTCGTAAAATCCGACATTACAGCCACTATCGGTAAACAAATAATAGTCTTCGATTCCAACCGCTTGTGTATATTGCAGGAATCTCTTATAAAGTTCTCCACCAATTCCATTACCACGTTGGTCACTGCCTACAATAAAAAAGGCAAGTTCCCCCTCAAACTTCAATCTGCTCTGATCAAGCAATCGATGATTGAGCCGGTCAAACCCTTCAAAGAGCTTCGCCATATGACGTCCTTCTTTTGTTCTTTTTAAATTCCCGGTTGCAAGAAGGCCTTGTGTCGCGTACCTCATCGGAGTTTGGAAGTTCTTTTCAACTTTCCCCATAATAACTCCCACTGCGATCCCATTGTTTTCAGCAACGCATGTGAATGTTTGGTTCGCAAGACAACTTGCTAGATAGAACGTAGCCATCTGTTTTGCCACTTGTGGTGAACAGTAACGTTCATACTCCCATGTATCACTGATGATCTTTTCAAGTGCTGGATAATCTTCTCTCTTAATTTCTCTAAATTGAATACTTGCTTGTTTCATTTTGACATCCTCCAAAAATGTTGTTGTTCCTCTTACTGTTACTCATGTTAAACTGTACAGTAACTGTAAGGTCAACTAGGAGGCACTAAAATGAAAAAGCAAGATCAAATTCTATTTACAGCGGGTCAATTTGCGAACTTACACAATATTAACAAAAGGACATTGCACTACTATGACGACATCAAGTTATTCTCTCCAGTACAAGTTGGAGAAAATGGATACCGGTATTATAGTTATTCACAAAGCCCAACATTGGAGATGTTACTAACATTACGAGAACTCAATATGTCGATCGACGAAGTGTCATCATTTATGGCTAACCGATCAGCTGAGTCCTTTCATGAAATCCTTAGGAGTAAAACAGCTGAGATCGATGCGAACATCGATCGCTTGCGACAGCTGAAAAAGTTATTAACAAGTAAAGAAAGAATGCTCAGCTTAGCCGAGCATTCAGAAGTGAATCAGCTCGAACTCATCGATTGCAAAGAAGAGCTCTTAATTCTCGGCCCTTCGCTATCAGGAGTCGAAGACGAAGAGTACCTGGACATCCTCATGGCAGATTCAAAAACGATGCGGGACTCGCGTTTCTTCAATAAAACCTATGGAACGATGATTTCTTCGGAAAAACTCATTGCTCATAATTTTGACGAATACGAATGTTTTTTCACAAAGGTTGATAAGAAACCAAAGGAGCTCCATGCTTTCGTTAAACCCTCGGGACGCTATATCCAAGCTTTTTGCAAAGGGAATTGGGACCGTCTACCTGAGACGTATGAAAACATCCTAAACTTCGCTAAAGAACAGGGCGTGACGCTCACTGGGTTTTCTTATGAGGTCGGTATTAATGAAATGGTTATCAATTCAATAGACGAGTACATTACGCACATTCTTGTTCAATGTAAATAATAACTTATCCACAAATAAAAAGCGTGAATGGAATCATTCACGCCTTTCTTAAAGAAGTTACTATTATTTCTGCAAGACTTCTAAACTCTCACGCATTTTGTTTGTTGCTGCGACCATGTTTTTGAGCGCGGCAACGGTTTCTTCTTGTTTTCTAGTTTTTAATCCACAGTCTGGATTAATCCAGAACTGTGATGGCTCTAGTACGCTAAGTCCCTGCTCGATGACATCGACCATTTCTTGTACTTCTGGTACCCGTGGGCTATGGATGTCGTAAACGCCAAGACCAATTCCTTTGTCGTATGCAAACTCATCGAACGCGGAAACAAGATCTCCGTGCGAACGTGATGTTTCAATTGAAATCACATCTGCATCCAATCCACTAATGGAATCGATGAAATTGTTGAATTCGCAGTAGCACATGTGCGTATGGATTTGCGTTGTATCTTCCACAGACCCCGTGGCCACTCTGAACGCAGTAATCGCCCAATCCAAGTAGTCGTTCCATGCAGATTTCTTCAGCGGTAACCCTTCACGAAGTGCAGGTTCATCGACTTGAATGATTGGTATACCAGCTGCTTCTAACGCTTCGACTTCTTCACGCAGTGCAAGAGCGATCTGATAGGTGACATCCTTACGAGAGATATCATCCCGAACAAATGACCAATTCAATATAGTAACCGGACCTGTCAGCATGCCTTTCATCGGCTTATTCGTCAGTGATGCTGCATAGACTGACGCATCAACTGTTATTGGGTTCAGGAATGTAACGTCGCCGTAAATAACTGGCGGCTTAACACACCGCGATCCATAGGAAACGACCCATGCTTTTTCAGTAAACACAAAGCCGCCTAACTTTTCACCGAAATATTCCACCATATCCGTCCGCTCGAATTCACCGTGGACAAATACATCCAAACCGATTTCCTCTTGGAAAGTAATCCACTTAGCGATTTCATTATGAACAAACTTTTCGTACTGGTCGTCTGTCAACTCACCTTTCCGCCATTTGTTGCGCGTGCTACGAACTTCTGGCGTTTGTGGAAAACTTCCGATTGTTGTTGTGGGTAACAACGGTAATCCTAACGTTTCTTGCTGCTTCACACGACGTTCAGGCGCTGCTGACTTTCGTTTACCATCAGCCTCACCAATGTTGTCCACAGCTTGACGTAATTCAGGGTGATTACGAGCAGGCAATGATGCAAGCTGTTTACGGGCAGCTACACTTTCAGCGATTGTCTTTTCAATAGTTTGTTTGCCTTCACGAACGCCTGTTACAAGCGTCTTCACTTCTGCAAGCTTTTCATCCGCAAACGCTAATGCTGCTTTAATTGTCGAGTCTAGCTTCGCTTCTGATTTCAACGAGACCGGTACGTGAAGTAGACTACTTGAAGGCTGAATCCATAATCGATCTTCTGAAACACATGTAAGAATTTCACTCACAAGGTCCGTTTTCGTCTGCAAATCAGCACGCCAAATGTTGCGACCATCGATTACTCCTGCAGCGAGAACCTTACCTTCTGGGAAACCATGCGTTTTCAATTGTGCTAGATTGTTCTCTTTTCCTGCCACAAAATCTAAGCCGATTCCTGCAACCGGTAACGCAATAACGTCTTTATAATGTTCTACAGCGTCAAAGTATGTTTGTACAAGGATGTTCAGTTTTGGTACTTCCGCGTTCAACTGTTTATAAATCTCTGTTACTGCTTGCATTTCATCTTTAGTAATTGATGTGGATAAAATTGGTTCCTCTATCTGCACCCACTTCGCACCCGCCTCAGCTAACTCTCGCAAAACCTGTCCATATAGTGGAATTAACTGAAGTAAAAATGCTGGAATATCTATTTCCTCGTACCCTTTTGAAAGCTTCAAGAAAGTATAAGGTCCGATCATTACGGGCTTCCCGTCAATGTCTAGCTTTTCCTTCGCTTCTAAATACGCAGTCAAAGGCTTGTTCTCTGTCAATTCCAGCTTACGAGTCCCATACTCAGGAACGATATAATGGTAGTTTGCGTTAAACCATTTTGTCATTTCTGATGCCACTGCATTGTCATTCCCTCTCGCCATCGAGAAGTATGTGGAGAGCTGAACGTCCTCGCCATCCCACTCATAACGCTCTGGGATCATACCAAACATGACAGCGGTATCAAGCATCCTATCATACAATGTGAACTCTCCAATTGGAATTAGGTCAATCCCGGCATCTTTTTGCTTTTGAAGACGCTCTAATCGGATCTTTTCCACTGTAGCAAGGAATTCCGATTCCTCAACTTTACCACCCAAAAAAGCTTCTAATGCTCGTTTCCACTCGCGATTTTCTCCAATGTATGGATACCCGATCGTACTGCTGATGATTGACAAATGACTTCCTCTCCTCTTCACATATGATAAGTCGTGTTTTTTTGTATAAAAAAACACTTCCAACGAGGGTCAGAAATGTGGACGCAACGTTATAAGTTGCGCTTGCGCATTCTAACACTCCCTATCGACCGTAGGGTATTGCGTCATAAGAAACTAGGCAGTTGTCTGGCTTCAGCAAAAAAGCTGTCACAGTGGCGGGACCGCGCCGGGATATTCACCGGCTTCACTTTTAAGATCTAGTCACTATCTTTCTACTAGATCACCTAGTTCTATTGCTTTACTATTTGATTGTCGATTGACCAAACCTACCATAGTTAAATTATTCTGTCAATCCAGGTATTCAGTATACTAGAGAAGGAATATACTTATTTTTTTCTCCCTATAAATTGAATTACCCGAGACAAACCGCTATGTCCTGCGCCTTCTTCTCGTACGACTTCGTTCTTCTCGAAGTGTAAGTGCTCCCAATCGGAGAACCCATCGAAATCTTCCCTATCATACATATAAGAAAGGTCTTTCGGTCCACCTGTTCCGTAGTCAATCTGCTCTCTTGCATAGACTTCTGTCACAAATAGGCCGCCTGGTTTCACCGCTTGACGAATGCCTTCAAGCGTCCGCTTCCGCAACTCCGGATTGAAATGTCCAAACACGCAAACGACCGTATCGTATGCATCTTTCGGCCATTCAGCTTCTTGAAGATCTTGTATTGTGGTCGTTAGTTGAACACCCTTTTCTTCCGCTAACGATTGTGCTTTATCCAATCCAGATTGAGCAAAATCCCAAATCGTTACGTCGCATCCTTGCTCCGCTAAAAAGACTGCATTTCGTCCTTCCCCCTCAGCAACCGCGAGAACATTCGGTCCAATCGTAAATCGCGCTGCTGTTTCTTGAACGAAGACATTTGCCTCTTTCCCAAATACATAATCAGTCTGATCAAATCGCTCATGCCATTTATTCATCTTCATACTCCCCTTTACGGTTTCATTCAACTACCTATTTCTTGTTTCTTCCTTCAATATACAAAAACAACTTCGCGTAATAAGACTCTACCTTTATGACGTCAATCCCTGATGTTGTGATCATCTCCAGCGTATCTCGATTCAACTGGCATCCATCGCAAATCTTTTCCCACAACGGATTTAAGACATCTTGCGTCTTACTGAGCAACGTTGGTTCCATCCGGACATGTTCAAAAAATAATAGAGTAGCTCCTGATTTACTCACACGTTGAATTTCATCAAGTGCTTTCATAGGATCAGGAATCGTACAAAACACAAGTGTGGAAACGACAGTATCAAATGTATCATCTGCAAACGGCAGTGATTCTGCTCCCACTTCATGAATGTGAACTGGAACTCTCGCTTGTATCAGCCGGTTCTCAGCTCGTTTACTCATTAATGGATTAGGCTCGATTGCATCCACCTGAGTCGCATTTCTGTAATATGGAAAGTTAATACCCGTACCTGAGCCTATTTCTAACACCCTGCCTGCTGCCTTTTCAACGAGCGCTGTTCTTACTTTTTTAAATCTCGTCGCTTCTAGTGGTTTCATCGCAACGTCGTAGAGCTTTGGAAACCAGTTTCCCATATATCGAGTCTCCTCTCAACGTTTTTACTATTTCCCTATTAATTGAATACGATCTCCGTAACTCTTCGCATAATGCATTCCTTCAATTGAAAGTGTTTCTGGCAGTTTATCCGTTTTAAAGAGCAACACTCGTTCATTGTAAGGCATATCGTCTTCTCTCTCTAGATGTTCAGACCCTAATATTGTATATAGTGGCGTGGATGTTCCTTTTGCCTGAATGGCTACGCCGTCTAAAAGAAGATTTTGCTCAGTCGCAATGGTTACTTGTATTCCATCGGTTGTTTTTTCGACCTTACGAATGAGTAGCTCTTTTCCATGGACTTCAACAGACTGCTCGTTATCGCTAGTAAGTTCAATGCGTTCATTCAGTTTCTGATAGCCCACAAATTTATCCACAACGATCTCTAACGTTTCGATTTCCTTCGGCAGACGGTCATAGTAAATTTCAATATACTGACCAAAGAGAGCTGATTTTCCAGATCCCCCCTTCAATTCAACGGGTTTACCATTCGCAAGCAATTGAACACCACTTTCGCCTAAAGAAATACGATCATAGTTATCTACATTTACTTTTCCTTTAATCGTGGTACGACTCGGTGTTGCTGTGATGGAGTCAAATCGGATGGTCCCTTGGTCTACATGTACTTTCTTTCGGATCGACTGCTTCAATTCAGTTTGCATCGCTTGTTTAGGATTATAAGCAAACGTAATGTCACCTTGCTCTGTTCCTTCATTGTACATATAATCTATCGTAAGTTCTTTCGCAAACGGATTCACCGCTTCAAACCCTTGGATCCCCTTCATTTCTGTTCCTTCGTCATTCATTGAATGCGTACCGTAAGTTGCAAACGCCTTTGTCCACAACCCTTGAATTTCCGAAAGTTGTATATCCTCCAAATTCCCTTTTGAATTTTTCGCGGTGTAATAGAGAATGGATTGGTTTTCATCTGTCAGCAACACGTCCAAGTATAGCTCCGTTCCATCAGAAAGTGTGACCTTTTTGTCGATTGCCTGCCCACTATCCTCTTCATTCAATTGAGCGAGCGTATCCGACATTAATTCATCATACCCGAGTAATTTCTTTCCGTAGTATGCGAATGCACTGTAGTTATAACTGACAAAAGAGAGGACTACTAGAGCCACCGCAACAGCTATCCATTTTGGAGCTTTGTGTTTTCTGCGAGGTGGTGTTTGTTCTAACGCGAAACGTAAACGTTGTTGTAATTCTTCAGGAGCTTTCACTTCTTCTAACCGTCGCTTTTCTGTTTCAAATTGCTTGTCGATTTCACTCATGCCAATCACCTCCATGTTGTTCGCGCATTTTTTTCAATCCTTGAGAAATCCGTGACTTCACGGTTCCGATTGGCACATGCGTCATAGTAGCTATTGTTTGGAGCTCCAAATCATGAAAGTATTGCAGTTCGATAGCTTCTCGTTGTTTAGGATTAAGCTGTGCTAACATTTCTGTTAGGTCTAAATGTTGTTCAGTCTGTTTAAATGAACTCGGTCCATCGAAAGGTTTTATCGTTTCATTAAAACTCTCATCATCGGTCTCCATCAGTATGATTGTTTGCTGCTTCTGCAACAGTTTTTTACATCGATTCACAAGTATCGTTTTGCTCCAACTGTAAAACAACTCTTCTTTTTTTAGTTGAGGAATCGATTGATACAAGCTCACAATCATATCTTCCATCGCATCCATCGCGTCATGAGGATTGCCCATATACGTTAGAGCCAGCCGATAGTACTCGTCTTGCTGCTCATTGATTAACTGCAGCAGTGCATCTTTATTCCCCTTTTTCGCCTTCTTGACCAACCTAACAATCCTCATTACCTCACCTCTCTCTTATAAGAGTTCTCATATGGACAAAAAGTTCATTTTTTATTTATGTTTGACTCTCATACACTAGACACTCCATTAAAAAGAGTTCTTCATTTTATTTTCAGTTGTCAGACGTCTTACTCTTGCCATCATCAATTTTTCGTGATAAATTGATGAGAAGGAAAAACTTCATACTAAAATCAATCTGTATAACCTCGATAATATGGTTCGAGGGTCTCTACCAGGATCCGTTAAGTCCTGACTACAAAAGAATTTTTGTAGTCGGGACTTTTTATATTTTCAAAAATGGGGAATTCCCCATGGTAGGAGGAGACTTTTTGGACATTCGTGTATTTTTATTAGCCATTTCAGCAATTACAGTTGGTTTGGTTGAGTTAGTTGTGGGTGGTATTTTGCCCGTAATCGCTGAAGACTTACAAGTATCGATTGCAACTGCTGGACAGCTCATTACAGTTTTCGCTTTGGTCTATGCAATTGCAGGACCTGTATTGCTGTCACTAACAGCTAAAATAGAACGGAAAAAGCTATACTTGATCACACTCTCGGTATTTTTCTTAGGAAACGTATTCACTTATTTTAGTTCAACATTCGCACTAATGATGACCGCAAGAATTTTGACGGCAGCAAGTGCTGCATTGGTCATTGTCCTTTCCCTCACGATTACTGCACGGATAGCAAAACCGAGCCAACGTGCAAAAGCGCTCGGCTACATCTACATGGGAATCAGTTCTTCCCTAGTACTCGGTGTTCCGCTAGGTATCGTGATCACCAACGCATTCGGCTGGAGAACCGTGTTCCTCGGGATCGCTGTTCTTACAATCGGTACGATTATATTGATCAGTAAATTTTTCAATAAAATTCCAACGGGTGACGTGCAACCACTTTCCGAACAGCTTAAGTCACTAGCGAACAAGAAAATCGTTTTTGCCCATCTAGCAACGATGTTCATGCTCGCAGGTCATTATACGGTATACGCGTATTTCACGCCGTTCCTTGAAACGACGATGAACCTTGGTTCTTCATGGATTAGTGTCTTTTACTTCTTGTTCGGAATTGCTGCTGTTGCGGGTGGCGCTTTTGGTGGTGGACTCGCAACACGCATCGGCTCAAAGAAGAGTATTTTGATCATATTAGGTACGTTTTCGCTTAGCTTGTTCGTGCTACCCTTCTCGACATTTTCTATACCAGTTTTCATCATCGTCATGATGATTTGGGGAGCACTAAGTTGGGCACTTGCACCTGCACAACAAGATTACATCATACAAACAGATCCCGCTTCATCGGATATTCACCAGAGTTTTAACAATTCCGCTCTTCAAGTCGGAATTGCATTAGGATCCGGTGTTGGTGGAGTTGCGTTTAGTCATACAGGTAGCGTTACAAGTATGCCAGCTGTGGGTGGCTTCATCGTCATTATCGCTTTTGTCTGTGCTGCAATTTCACTATCAATGGCCACTCAGAAAAAGAAAATCCAAAAGAGCAGTCATCCACAAGTTTCTGAAAGAACACTCTAAAATAGGAAATGCCTCACTTGCAACTATGCAAATGGGGCATTTTCATTTTATTCAATTTCCGATTTTCACGGACCGGTCTTTGTTTTGTAGTGTTGCTAAAATACTTAACGCAGCAAGTAAACTGGTCTTCGGATTATGCACCATCGGAGTATTTTCAACTTGAAGATGCATCTTACCGAAATCGCCTTCTGCTTCAATTGTATGGGTATTCTGTGTAACGTTGGGGTCGACAACTACACGCACAGTGGTCTTCTCAACACCAATTCCTGCTAACGCCAGAATGAGCGCAACATTTACGTTTTTCGGAAAACGCTTAACAGCTTCACGCGCAGACCCTTCAAATAGTATTTCTTCCTCATAAACTTTATCCATGCCGAGCGACCCAGGCGACTTCCGCGTAGTGATCCCAACCTTGTTTAATCCATTCAATGCATTCGCGGATTGCAATAGATCCAAGCCTCCAATTGCGCCTGACGGTAGATAGATATGTACGTCATTCGCTTCAGTGAGTACGCTCAGTTCATCTAGGAATTCAATATCGCTAAAAACACCAATACTGCTAACAACTAAATCTTTATTACTTTTCACAATATCTTTCGCATACATTCTAGCAACTTCTGCAGTAGCAGCTTCAACGACGATATCCATGGGAGTCTCCAAAAACTTTTGAAAATCTGAATAGAAGTCCACTCCGAAACGTTCACTCAATTGCAATCCGATTTCCTGGTTTCGCCCGAACACTGCACTGATTTCTCCATCATAGTCGTTGTTCTTTTGCACTTGATCCAGTAAAAACGTGGCAATGTTACCTGTTCCGATAATTCCAATTTTCATCGTATCCCTCCTCGAATAGGCCATAACATACTATCGACAAATTGAGTCAATGTGGTATTCAATTGTCTTCCTCACCCGAACTGCATCCAAACGTTCCGGATTCAATATCGCATGGATCGCAAGACCATCAATAAGACCATATAACCGCTCGATTTCCAATTCTAGTTCGCAGTCTTGCTTCAATAATTCATTATCTAGTAAAAAGGACAGCAGATTTTCTGTCATTTCGAATATCCGATCCTCTGGTACGTCGATTGTATCGCTACGATGTTTTACATATGCAATAAATGCAAACCAAACTTCCATTTCAATTCTCGTAGTTGTGTTTATAGGGACGATTTCTAAAATCACTGCTACAACTAATTCCCGTGGCGACAACGATTGTTGCATTACCTGTCCAATCCGGTCCGCTGCACGTTCTTGAACTAAATCCATCGCATAGACTAACAAATCATCTTGGGTGTTGAAGTAATATCGAAGCGCTCCAAGTGAGAGGCCTGCTTGTTCCGCAATATTTCGTACTGTCGCTCCTTCCATCCCTTTATCCAAAATGACGTGCCACATTGCTTCTGCGATTGCATTTTTCCGCTCATCATGATCAACTATTTTTGGCATATTCTTAGTTTATCACAGGCTTTTAAAACGGTTGTATTAAAAAGAATTTCTATGTATAATTCTTTTTAATACAGTCGTACTATTAAGGAGGCGTAGTTTTGAATCTAATTGCAGTAATCATCATTGCATGCGAGATTAGCTTTTGGATGGTCATTGGACTTGGTCTGGTCGTGCGTTATATATTCAACCGAAAAAAACTTGGGCTTTTCATACTAGCTACCATTCCTTTAATAGATCTTATTTTGCTCATCGTTACAGCCTTCGACCTGTATCGAGGTTCTACCTCTACCGTTGCTCACTCCATCGCTCCTCTTTACATCGGAATTTCACTCGCATTCGGCAAAAGTATGATTCAATGGGCAGACGAGAGATTCCAATATTACGTCACTAAGTCAGGGCCGAAACCGGTCCGAAGAACGGGTTTCCCACACGCCATCCACTCTATGAAAGGCACGCTTCGTCATGTCCTTGCTTTTGCAATTGGAGCACCGATGATTGTATTTGTGCAATGGTATATCGACGCACCTGAACGCACGATTGAGTTCGATAAAACCTTGAAGTTCTGGGCACTCATTCTACTAATTGATATTCTGATTTCAGCAAGTTATTTCATCTGGCCACGTCCTGAGCAGAAACGAAGGAACTGAGCACCCAAGTAGTGATTCATGCTATGTTCCCGGCGTAATAATCAGAAAATATGATATGCTTGCTATAGGAGGTGTTTCCACTTTGAAAAAGTTAGCGCTTTCGCTAGTAGGCGGTGGAGTCATAGGTCTCATCCTATCATTTCTATTAATGGATTATGAAAACTCAAGCTACGAAATTCTCCATCAAGCGGGCGTTGGCAAAAGAACGATAAGCGAGATGGATTTTGAGTTTGTCTTCAATTCCTTTTTCCTAATCCTTGGCTTCACGATTGTCATCTATGTGATTTGGACGTATATCGAAAAGAAAAGGGACACTAAGTTCTATAACGAGTTTGATAACAAGTAATAGGTATTCTTGGATATGCTCATAAAAAAAAAGAACTTGTTACCCGTTTTCACAGGGCAACAAGTTCTTTTTCGACATTCACTCAACATAGTCTGTATTGCATAATTGGAATACCTTCACTCACCCATCTAGAAAACTTTCGTCCCTTTCATACATACTTTTCAATAGCTTCAAGGACGACCGATTGCTTGATTTGATAACGGGTTGCCTGCCAAATCGCTTTTTTGTTTTTTATAATGAATAGCTGCGGCGTTTCGTGCTTTACCCCTGTATCGGATTCCACTGCATTTGATACTTTCTTATCGAATTGGGAAATCACGACATAGCGTGGTAAATCAGTCACCAATGACTCCATTTCTTTTTTGGCTGTCACACTACTTAAGCTTGTCACACTCAATTTGAACAGCAAAAATGGCTGTTCTTCAGAACGTTCGAGCAGTGTTTGCCATTCTTCTATAGATTTCAATCGATTCAAAATACTTCCCCCTCACTCTTTGTTCAATTCAAACGTCAATTACCGCTTATTCACAATTTCAGTGACCACTCGTTCTGCTGAACGCAATGCACCTTCTAAATGACCTCCTTGGTAAGAAGAAGTTTCTGTACTTGCAAACAAAATCGATTGGGACCAATCATTGGCAGATTCCATTGGTTTGTAGTCCGAAAAATTACCTAGTGGGATGCAATCGGCTGCAACTGCTGTTTCCAGATCACTTGACCAATCTTTATAAAGTAAGGATACAGGCTTCGCCGCTTTTGGACCATACACTGTTACCAGTTGGTCCACAACGAGTTCAAGAATTCGTTTTTCTCCAAGTTCATGGCGCAACTCTGCAGACATTCCAAGGAATCCGAAAAGAGCACCAGCCCCAGACTTCGGAGATGCATCGTGGATTTCTTGTAATGGTCCTACTCGGCTGATTGCTTGACCGGATAACCCTTCGTTGCGCCAAAATGGTTCTTCATAAATCGCGAGAGCTTTCGCGTGTCCCGCCATCCATGTGGACTGACTTTCCAAACTTGCCCGTAGAGTTCCGGAAAGATCGGGAGTAAAAGAAATGTCTTGAGCAATAAGTCGAGGAGGCATTGCTAAAATTACAGTTTCTGTATACAGGCTCTCCAAGCTTCCATCCGCACATTGCACTACGACTATAAGTTTCCCATTTTCTTCTTTAGTAATTTCAGTCACTCTTGTGGATAAACGAATGCTCGTAGCAGGTAGTTTTTTTGCCAAGGCGTTAACAAGTGAACCAATCCCACCTATAATTCGATTAGACTTCTGAAATGCACCTTCAGGTAACTGATGTCGTTCGACCGGTCCGCTTGTGGACTGTTCGAAGAGAACTGCTCCATCTGTATGCTGCTCGAATGTCTCAAGATTAAGCTCGTTAATAAGAGATTTAATAACAGGTTCAGCTTGTGGCCAAAACCAAGTAGGTCCTAAATCAAAATGACCTAATTCAGGTCGATCCACGATACCTTTAGTCAGCACTCTACCACCTATCCGGTTTCTTGCTTCAAGTACAATACATTCAATTCCTTGTTCATGTAGAAGTGAAGCAGCCCGAAGCCCACTTACACCAGCACCTACTATAATAATCGGATCACTCATTTTTTCATTTCCTCAATTCTTTTTCAATTGATATGTATTCACTTTCATCTGTAGATAATCTTGCACCAAACGTTACTTCTTGTCACTCCAAAGCACCTGTTCAAACCAGGTAGCTTAAAGTAAAAAGTGTGCGAACCCATTGTAACTAGGCTCACACACTCTTCGGTATTATTAGGTATAACCATATATACGTGACTGGTATTCTTCATGGATTCCATCTTTCAACTCATGAATACTTTCTTTTCTACGCTCATTTTTTTTGCTAGGGCTGCTTAAATTCCCATCCTTCAACAAATTATATCCCATCTTCTGTCGCAATCTAAGTACTGATTGTTTAGTTAAGCCGTTCCATGTTGTTTGAGTTCCAGGCTACATAAGATATCCATATCCAAATTAAACCGAACTCGTCTCAACCTCTGGACTCTCGGTTGGCTTCTTTTTCAATATAATTACTAGCAGCATGATTGCAACAGAAACCACTAGACTGACTGAAAGTATGCTGTATTGAAAACGAATCGTTTCAAAACCAGCAGCTCTACCAATTGAATCTAAAACAACTGGTGATAGGAATTGACCAATATAAATCATACTCGACACAATGGAAATCACCTTGTCACTAAGTGTTGGGTCGATATTGCCCAACACTTTGACATTAATTAACGGGAAAACGATTCCCTGGCCGAAACCGACAACGCACACACTCATTAAGATCACTGGGATCGAGTGACTAATCGCTAGAACAGCAAAGGCAGAGCCCATTGCCAGTAGGGCAACCACCATCAAATACTTTTTGAAAAACACTTGCAACCGGATAAGTAGTAAACTCGTAATCATTCCACCCACGGTCGTGAATGACATGACAATCCCTGCAGTTTTTGAGCTTCCTAATTGGCTCTGCTCCAAGTAAAGGGCCATATTTGTCGCAATGGCATAATACGCGAGCATAATTCCACCAGCAGCTAGCGCCATTCCATAGACAGACAACGGCATTTTAGCTCTTTCCTCTCCAACTCTCGGTTTCAACGGTTCATTTTTTGGTAGATAGAAGAGAACCAAGATGAAAATCACAAGTCCCAGCCAATACACATTAAAGGGTACTCGCCAGTTAAATGCGGCTAAATAACCCGCAACTAACATCGTTATGATTCCACCCAAATTACTGAACGCTGTATTGTACCCCATCATTTTTGTTCGTTCTTTTCCATGGAAGTGATCACTTATCAATGTAAAGGAAAGTGGCATCACAAGACCAACGCCTGCGCCAAGTACTAACCGGAATGCAAGAAGCACTTCAATCGTGTTCGAAAATTGTGCACCCACACCTCCAGCAACATAAATTGCCAGACCTATTAATACAATCGTACGTTTCGCTAGTTTCTTGGTTAAATAACTAGACAGAAATGAAAAAGGAATAATCATTAATGACGGCACCGTTAAGACTAACTTAATAAGCATCGGATCTGCATCCTTAAAGTGCGCAGAAATCAATCCCAATGCTGGTGAAATTGCTGCTCCAGCCATCACAGTTGCCATCGCAATTGAAATGATAGTCGGTTTTAACATTCGATTCATTCAACAAACCTCCATAGTGTTTAGTTAAGCTACATTAAATTAGTTAGCACACTAAGTAAATATCATTTGTGCTATAAAGTCAAACTAATATTTTAATAGTATCTTTAGCATCTTTCTAATTCATGTTATAATTAGCGCACTAACTATATCTATCTGTGTGGAGGTATCATCATGATTGAACGTGAGATCCGTATTCTATTACAAAACATCGCCATTCAAACTCGGAAAAATTATGCACATGAGCTCCGTGATCTTGGCTTACATATTGGACAAGAGCTAGCGTTATTTCACTTATGGGAGCAAGACGGTATCCCGCAAGCTAAATTGAGAAACAAAATAGGCTCTGAAGCCTCCACAATGAGCAACATGTTAAGAAAACTCGAACAAGATAACATTGTGTTTCGCAAACCTGACGAAGTCGATCATCGGATTTCGAATGTCTATCTCACAGAGAAAGGTAGACAACTTGAAGAGCCGATTACAAAGATTTGGAGCGAACATGAGAAAACGCTATTAGAAGGGATTCTGCCTGAAGAGCTGTTGCTTATGCGAAGAGTTTTGGCTGAAATGGCGGGGAATTTAGCCGGTCATTAAAAAGAAGAAGGTACGAGTCATAAAAAAGGCGTACGCAGGCAACCCTTGCGACAGGTTTCTGCACACGCCTTTTCTGATTTATTAATACCCATTAATTCGTGATTGGTCTTCTTCATGGATTTCATCTTTCAAATCATGAATGCTATCTTTCCTACGCTCGTTTTTTGCTTGAATCTTTTCAAATTCCTTCCCTTCAGCGTACTTTAACGCCTCATCTGCTGCTTCCATATTGCCGATTGCTTTGTTGAGCCGTTTCTTATTGTCAGCGGGATCATTCGGCTTCGGATAGTTTTTAGCCAATGAAGTTCCTCCTATCTTGAGATTTCATCCATTAGCTTTCCCTGATATGCGCTAATTATTTACTGAAAAACCACTAAAAACAGAATTCTTTACAGTTGGCAGTCATTGTCTTAACATTAAAAGAGTAGTTTAAATTCAGTACATAATTTCGAGGAGGAGTAACAATGAGCAGATTACATGGCAAAGTGACAATCGTTACGGGCGGAGCACAAGGTATGGGTGCGTCACACGTTCGTAAACTTGTTGAAGAAGGCGCAAAAGTGGTCATTACCGATATTTTAGTCGATAAAGGCGAAGCACTTGCGAAAGAACTTGGCGAAAATGTGACATTCATTGAACTCGATGTAACAAAAGCAGAAGCTTGGGAACAGGCCATTCAGAAGACAGAAGAAAAGTTTGGTCCAGTTGAAGTTCTTGTGAATAATGCAGGAATTGACTTCATGAAGCCATTCATCGACTTTACTGAAAAAGATTTGCAAAAGATTCTTGAAGTGAACCTATTTAGCCAATTCCACGGCATGCAAAAAGTTCTTCCTTCTATGAAAAAAGCAGGTGGCGGCTCGATCATTAACATCTCTTCACTTGAAGGTCTTCGTGGAACAGCTGGAAACTCCATTTACAATGCATCTAAATTTGCAGTCACTGGTTTAACAAAAGCGGTTGCACAAGAATATGCTGAATACAATGTACGCGTCAATTCACTTCACCCAGGAGCAATCCAAACACCAGGAATTGAAGCGGCTGACATTAAAGAAGTGGTAGCTGCATATGTAGAACGTATTCCAATGAAACGCGTTGGACGTCCTGAAGAAGTATCTCAAATGGTTGTCTTCTTAGCATCTGATGACTCTAGTTACTCTACAGGAGCAGAATTTATCTCAGACGGCGGAATCATGTCCACTTGATGTTTTTTTCCATCTAAATGAGCACAATCAAAAACGATCCACTCGACATCGCGTCGGGTGGATCGTTTTTTTGCCTTTAAAACTCATGAGCATGCGCTTTAAACATTTCCTACTTTTTTAGAATCATGGAGTAATTCACTAAAATTTTTGCAGCTTGACCACGAGTCGTTCCGTGACCTGGCATGAACTTCCCATTCGATCCACTCACAATTCCGAACTCATGCAGGAATGCAATCGAGTTTTGGGCCTCTGTACCGTAACCAGAGATATCTTTGAATGGTGCTGGAGCTTTTGCTACATATGGTTTCCCATTGACTAGCTCATAGGTACGTTTCAGCATCGCAGCTAGTTGTGCTCGCGTCACTGGATCATTCGGTTTGAACTCTCCATTAACACCTTTTATAATTCCAAACTGATACGCTGCTGCTAGTTCTGATTGAATCGGTTTAGAGAAATGACCGATATCTTTAAACGGTGCTGTTTTATCGGATTTCAAACCAAGTGTACGAACGATAATTGAATTCGCTTGAACACGTGTCAATGTCTTATCGGGACGGAAGGTAGCATCTGAGAATCCTGCAACAATCCCCATTCCGACAGCTTGTTGGATATACATTTTAGCCCAATGATTTTCGATATCCTTGAATACAATTGGCTTAGGTAGCTCAGGTGTCGTTGTCTTCAACATCACCGTTGGGTTCATCGAAGACATCTGATTCGCTTCATTTACCGCTTTGACCATGAATTGATAATCCAGATTCGGTTTCAAATTAGTTACGTTAAATGTCCATACATCGCCATCCACTTCACCGATTTTCTCTCCATTCTCATAGATCAGATAGTTGGTGATCTTTTTTGTATCCATAGCAGCCTTCCACGTTAGAGTAGCTGTCGTATCTCCTGTATAGTTCGCAGTCAGGGAATCCTTCGGCATCCATGAATAGGTTGCAGTCAACTTATTCTCGAATTCGCCCGCCACCACTTTGTAGCCTGCTTCACTTAAATGTATATTTTGGGGATTCGGCACGTATGCCGGATAATTCATTGCGATTTTTTCACTTGTAGGAACAAACACAGCAGTAGACCCTTTCATACCTGCCTGAATCGAACCGTTCAAACCAGTAACAAGCTGTGCAATTTGTGGCTGATAATCTGTAGCTAACGCAGGGAATGGATTATAGTAACCCATTACATAAACTTGTGCGTGAGGGTTGAGTTCCATAATCGATTTCAAGATTTGGTTCGTGTTTACCCCAACTTGTTGTATTGCTGCAGTTAACTGAGCCATATCAAATTGTGGTGCGCCAGTCGTTGGATCAATTTTGAAATGCTTCAACATATCATTCGCTCCAACACTTAGTGTAATCAGATCCGCGTCTTGAATGGCTTGATGCAGTGACATCATTTGACCCGTTTGATTGATACCCACACTTGGCTTCGTGGCATTGTCGGTCAAGTCTTTTACTACATCAGGCGTAGAGTACCCAGGATACGCGAATCCTTTGTTAGAAGATACCAACAGGTTCATCTCCTGAAGGGATTGCGCGAGATAATCCGGATAGCCTTTTCCTGGCATACCTTCAGACGTAATACCGAATGCTAGCGAATCCCCCAGCGCTAAATAATTTACCGGTTTCACCCATGTGGGACCTGCAGCATCTGATTCCGCTGCCTTAGACTGCAACGGTGACGCTGCGATTTGGAACAGTAAAGCGAATATAAAAACAAAACCGAACTTCTTCATGAATCGATTCATGGACAACCCTCCTAGTTTTGTATGATTCTTTCGCACTGAACACTTTCACCTATAAGTATATGATAACGGATGAAAATACGCTAGATTACTTATTGACAATTGCGAGTATTATTATATACGAGATAAAATCACTTGATCTTCTACTCATTCATCACCGCAATAAGCGCTTCGTAACATTTCCGCTAGCCACAATAGTTGTAAGACTTCGCTATTATATTCATCAAGTTCTTTCCATATTCCCTTTTCTCGTTGTTCAGAGTTTTTTAGTTTTTCAAAAATACTAGGTTGCTAAATTCTATTCTTGGGTAACCACTACTTCCCAATCCGAAATACTACAATCGTTTAAATTCCAGTTTATTTTAGCGGACTGTCCACTTTTCGACTCCCACCCTCTATATAGAGGGTAAAGGGGGACAATGCTATGACTTACTACTTATCTACCTATGCTTACTTCAAAACTAAAGAACAAATGGATACTGCAGCAAGACACCATGTAGATATCCATTGGAACGCTATGAACAAGACAGATCGTGCGGTACTTGAGATGATCCGTTGCTATTCAGTCAAATATCTGGCGGCACACTTGAAGCACGAAACTATCGAATCGAAATTAGGCATGTCGAATTCAACAGTCCATCGTACACTTCGTAAACTTGAAAAGCTCCAAATCATTGAACGCATCCATTATGTACGTCCTGTAATGAGTGGTCTAGGTGCTAACATTTATGTCATTTTGCCTGTTAGTGACCAGGGGAAATTGAACAGTGGAACAACCAGCGATAATGCCAATGACAGCAAGGTATTACAGCAGGATTTGAAAAACGAACCTTCTTTTTCTAAATCTCAAAAGCGTAAAGTTCTTATAAAAACGTCTCAGCCTACGTCTGAAAAGTTATCCACAACGCTATTCGGAAGAATGAAATCCTTACTCACAATCACTGGTGAACACTTAAAAGCACGTGAGTTTTTCGGCATTCATAAATATCTCTCTGGCAAAATGCTAAAATACCAAATCCACAAAGGAAAAGAAGAATTGTTTGATGCTTTAGCCTATCAAGCAACACATATCACAATAATGGCTACAAAAACCAAAGAAATTCGCAGTTTGCAGGGATACTTCAGCGGTGTTCTGACGGAACTGATTTGTAACGCACTGTTTTCGGATATTTATCAAGAATACACGGTGTCTCCTGATGAATTTTACTATCCTCAAACCTAACATAGAGCTAGCTTATCGTGGCCTCTATACCATAAAAAGTTGGGTTATTCGAGTTCATCAACGAGGCGGAACCCTTTCGTTTTCAAATGGTTCATGTGATGTTCGAATGTTTCAATAGTCTTTGAACAATCGATAATTTCAAATAGGTGATTGGACAACTCATCACGAGTGACGCGCGTTGAAAGAATACACCCTTTAATAGGCGGCTCATCCGCTTGGCTCTTATCGTATACGTGAATCACAACTTGATATGTCGGTGAAATGGCGAGCACACTACGAGCGATTGCAAGTACACAACTGCACACATAATCTTGGTAGAGAGCAAAGTAGTTAGTTTTCACCATGTTTTTCCTCGTTAAATTACCTTTAGCGGTGAGCGACACGACTTCTGTTGGGACTGTTTCTTCGTCTCCAATTTGTAAATAAATCGTTAGCTCTTCATTTTTAACTTGGACATTTACTTTGTTACCGAACTGCTCAATTTGCTCGAATGCATGATAGGTATTTAATGCTTGGAATGTTGCCGCTTCATCCCCTTGGAGTACCCCAGTCGCTAAGGCAAGTAACTCTAGCTTTTCGGTTCGAATCTTTTCATCTAAAAGGATAGCTTGGCTTAGATGTTCTTCAAGTTCTCGTTTTTTTGCATCACTTCGATTCAACATGCGATCCATCCAAGTTGGCTCAAACGCTTCAAGTTCTCGTTGAGCATTCTTTGTATGTAAACTTCGAACTGATAATAGGGAGAGATCTTCGTCTAAGTGTGCATTCCAATTCACGGGTTCTATTGTTTCTTGATGAAGCGAAATTAACATATTGACGTATGCATTGTAAGCGTCCACCTCATTGGCTGCATCAGGATTAGTGGTGGTGGCAGTCGTTCGCCTGACTGGCGTGGTAGCCCGTTTAGTACGCTTACCCGTTAGTTGTTCCGAGTAAGAGATGCCAGTTCCTGGAATCCCGACATTCGCCCGGATTCCCCGTTTGCCTATAGTAACAGAAGCTCCACGCTTACCTACAGATGTACTGATGCCACCTTTACTTATATTAAGATGAACACCTGGTGCGATCTTTATGCGTTTTTGAAATCGAAATCCCATTGGAAAACTCCTTTCTATGAGAAAAATGTTCATTGAAACATTCTGTATTAAATCATAAAATCTATTCAATTATGAAGGATACTGTTTGTAGTCATACTTCTTACTTGTTCAACTAGTACATAATCTCTTCTACGTACTCGAAATAGCAAAGTCCCGTTACTGCCTCGTCTTTACATAAAAGTGTAGCACATTGGAATACGCGCTTATAGAGCAAATAGAAAAGACTGCATACGAAGCAGGAGATCTGTTTGAGCATGCAAGCTTTATTTTCGTTAGAAGTATGAAGTGACCTATTCTATACGAGAGTCTCTAAAAACATTGCGTCTCTCCGTTCTCGATGCTCTTCTGCAATCCAGTCGTTGTATGTTTCATACAACACACGGAGCTCTTCTTTATCGGCTGCGATAATGTCGCATCCACGTTCGCTGTACAAGTGGAAGATGATATTGCGCGTTTGATTGAGAAAATAGATCTCATACTTACTTCTAGGCACTTTTTTCAGCCATGTAATTGGCATTCTACTGTTCTTACAACTACTTTCTTAAACCGCAATTTGTTGGAGATCAGTTGAGCAAGTGATTTCGGCACACGACAAAGTAGTTGGACTAAGTGATAGTGATGTCCCCAAATATTGGTCAGTTGAATACCATGGGGATAGTATAGAAAGGGGATTGCACTTGAATACAACTAACGATTGGCAAATGGATCCATACAGACATCAACACATAAGAGGAACAAAAGTTAAACGTGATGCCTCATCCGATTCAGAAGATTTTACTAATCAATCGTTTAATGCGGTAGGTCCGGACTTTACAATTCCAGGACAAAGTCGTGATGGGCAACATATGGGTAGTTCACAAAACGAGCCTGCCCTATTTCGTCAGAATCAATTTAAAGATGGGTTTGTCCCTTTATACGCTTTACCAACCTCCCCATGGAATCAGAACCAGAATCCGGGTTCCGGAAACAATCCAGAACATCATAAACATTGGCAAGGTACGGGAAATGTTCAACAACAACAACATAAATGTGGGTGCGTACGTCTAGTGCCAGCTTATTATATGTATTATTGTGTTCCTTGCCTGCCTTTTGTGCAGAAGTATAACTAGAAATCTTTTATTACAAAACACCCTACTTGGAGGTATGACTCCAAGTAGGGTGTTTTGTAAGGTTAAAGTTGGCTATCGATTCGAATCGTTTCTTATCGACAGCATGATCATTTAGTTACTTTTTAGCATTCGAACATTGAGTGAACGCTGGACACTGCTTGCAATCTCTTTGTAATTTAGCATTCTTTGAAGTAGTTGTTGCATGTGACATCCATCGGGTAAATTCACACTACCCAATTGATTCTATTCAAATGCCCCGTTAACTTATTACTGATATGGACAGTTAGCTCTTCTTTATCCATCACCAAGAAGCGCATCGTGTACTAAAAAGTAATCTTATAAAAAATCGCCCGCGCACCAACAATTAAAATTGTTTGGCACATGGGTGATATTCATACGATTTTTCTTGTAGAATCTTACGTAAACGCTAGGTTGCCTGGATCTAAAAACATAGCATCCATTCGTTCACGATTTTCTTCTTCAATCCAATCACTATACATCTCATACAAAGTGCGAAGTTCTTCTCTATCGGCTGCGATAATGTCGCATCCCCGTTCGCCATACAAATGATAGATAATGTTGCGTGACTGATTGATTAAGTAGAATTCATACCCACTACGGGGATTATTTTTTAATCCTGTAATAGGTACCCTAACATGTTCGCAACATTTGGTTTCCACTAGAAACTCATAATGGATTTGATTTTTATGTACTTGGTGTAGAAAACGATGAGTCACCATCTCCTCGCCATCTTCAAGAGAAGACTCCGGTATTAGTTCATACCTCAAACTACTTAGCACCTCTTCGTTTTTGACAAACATCTGATACGTACTCACTGGTCTATTTTCAAGAAAATTGTGTTTTTTAGATGTGTAGACATCCCCTACAACAAGCAGCTGATCCTCATCGCTGAGTATCTCATCTATCAAAGCCACTGCTCGATACATAGCTTGCTGCAAGTCTTCCGGTTTCTCCAGGTTAGATCCCGGCTTTGAAATTTCAAACCGCAATGCATGCTCCCATGAAGAAAACAAAGGAGGTTGCAAGATATCCTCTTTGAAATGCTGTTGTAAATACGTTTCTAAAGTTCCTATGACAGATCTCTCTCTTTCTTTCGACCTGACACAGATCTGTGTGAGCTCCTTCAGGTCCAATAGGTTTTATGTAGCTATCTTCTACCTCTTTACATCTCTATCAAGTAAAAGGTCTAGTCTTAAATTGGGGTTGCGCACCTGTACACCAGACAAACGTTACTTAAGACTTAGCTATGTTTGTCTGGTACATGCAACGTATGAGTTTCGGCATCATAGTGACCCGTAAGTTCCCCAACGCCCTTAACTAACACACCACGTTCCGAAGCTTCTGGTTCCTCATCTAACAACACGAGAAGTTGATGACACTGAAGCAAGTACGTTTGGTATTCTCCAATCACTGGATAACGGAAGAGATACGTTGACTCCCCAATTTCAGCGCGAATGAAATGACGGTGCAACGCTCGGCGTTCACCTGCCACAATATTCATCGGGTCAATGCCAACAATGCGGAGATCTCCTTGAATCTTCAATTTCACAGGAGCTGCTTGTTGTGCTTCGTAAAAAGCTGCAGCTCGCTCTACTTTCACATGGGTCAACACATCGCGCAATTCCGGACTCGCTTCTAGTGGTTCCATCGTGTACTTTTTGACATCGACAGATCTGCGTACTAATGAATAGAGAGTGACATCTGCCTTAACGTACTCTTCTTTCCATTCAGGGAAAATCCGATCTAGAACGTAACATAGAAATATTCCTGAATCACAACAGCTCTTTCGAAGATTTCGTACTCCATCTTCTACGTCCAGCAACGATTCTCCATACTGCCGTAACACTTCAACCTTCAGCAATCCACTCTCATTCAAGAACGCTTGGCTCTCTACGTAAAACGCAGGTCCTTCCACTGTTTCCGTCAACAACTCATAGCGGATACTCTCCCCAAGATAAGCCATCCGCTCTTCCCGACACTGAACGAACTGACGCAGATGACGATCACGCGCAATCGGATCTGTCGGCAATACAGAATGGTACAAGTGATAACGCTCCCGAGAACGAAGCGCTGCATTCGTTTCCTCGAGAGGATATAACACACCTTGTACTTCATCAGGAAAACGAGACTCTTCTAAAAGATGCTGATAACCATGAAAAAGTTCATGAACCAGTGCCGCCACTAACTCCGCATCCCCCGGATAATCCGCTCTTCTCACAATCGCAGTCGGAATCTCATGAAAAACAATCAGCGTATTGCCTACAAACGCTTCGCTCCACGGCAAGTGTGCGTAAGGTTCTTCTGGAAAGTTAGGATGATTATAAAGATAGACAGATTCTTCATCGTAGAGTGCATACGCTACTTTTTGAAAGCCTGGCCAGTAGGTGGATAGGTCGGTTGTTTTTAGGGCTACGATACTTGATGGTATGTTCATGGGCTTGTCCTCCTTTGATATTCATGCTTAGTTATAGATTTAATAGTTTCGAAATAAGTATGAGTACAGAATAGTACAAGTTATTAGTCCCATTTCTACCAAGCAGATTCGTTATCTATGACGATTATATGAGCACAGTAAATGCGAGTTAGCTTAGATAGATCAATTTCACAATACTTTTGAAGATATACATTTCATTTTCAATAATTAAATCCATACTAAATGTCTCTTTAATGCCTTCACCTACAAATTCTAACTGCCTTTGTGAGTGAATAACTTTCAGTTCATACTTATCAAACTGAAAACTGATAACGTTTTTAGCATTTGTTATATTCGTATTATCCAAAATCACTATTACATTATTTGCGACTCTTTTTAACATTCTCCACAATATGTCTTCTTCTCGTGATTTGGAATGCAAGTTAGCTAACGTATCCGCAACTAAAAAGTTATTTAGGTTTACTTTGGTATTATTGGTAACACTATTACCCATCCCTACCACCAATTTCTCTCTCCAATTCGCTAATTTAAAGCAGACTCTGTTTTCCTTTATTTCAACACTTACGACGTCTGAATAGGATCGGATACTCGTTGATTCTTTTTCGTAAACAGCGACATTTCTTACACTCTGCCATCCGTCAACTAAATCATTTGTAGATATGACATATTCTTTAGAGTGTAGTAAGTTTGTGAATTCATTTTGATTCAGCACAGTACAAATCAATACATAATCAACAGAGTACGTATTCTTTTCTTCCTCATAAAACCCTTTAGGTAAGATCCCTTCACTCTGTAATTGCTCAGGACCTTTATTTAAAAGATTATCAATGAACCTACTCACAAGGGAGGTCGCATTTGGCAGGAATGGAAAAGCGCCAATATTTACTGTCTCAATACTTCGGTATAAAGGATGGGCTTCGTATCGGTGTTCTTCAAACCAAGGGAATAGAACGTATGCACCAAATGCAGTACGCTCATATCGATCACCCGTGTTAACGACAATAGAGTCTCGGTAACGATGCATTGTATTTATATCGTCTTGCATTGGACCGGGCATATCAGGATAGGTTTCTAAATCCAACCTGTATTTTGCATCAAAGATATATTGGTATTGATACGTCTTCCCCTTTTTACCAATGCTTAACATTGAGTCCGGTTTTTGTTGCACAGTCGGTACACGATTACTATTTGTATCAAACTGATACTTTAATGTGATTTCTTCGTTTGTAACAGGATGAATATATTTACGTTCCGCTGTTCTCGACTTGTCTAGGTTGACAAACAAGCCATCTGAATTAACTTTCACAATATCTTGGCTAGTTGGTATACACTTTTCATCTAATAGTCGACCCAACTTTAGAAATGTCCAATACTCATATAACGTAGCTATATCTTTTATAGACATTTTATAAATCTGTCCTTGCAGAACAATGCTTTTACTAATGGTCGTATATATCTGCAATACAGTCCGATATCCAGTCGCCATTTGCAAAACGAGGCTCGTAACAGATCTATCGAGAGCACCAATTTGAGTCCAGAAAGTATTTTTTTCTTTTTTATTGATCCAATCAATCATCCCATCAAGCGTGCGCAGTAATTCGGTATCGATCTTTCCGTATCCCTTAAAGTATGCAGCTTTTAAAACTCTCTTTAATACTTTCAAACGCGTACTAATTCTACTCATCGTCCATTTCACATAACGATTTTCATATGTATCTACTGTGTGCTCTTTCTTAGCTCTTATTCCTTTTGTTGGCATAACCACTCTATTATCAATAGGTATTCCATTTGGTACCTCAACAAACTTACTAGCATTTTTACGTAGATAATTTAATGACTTTGAGTCCGGTCGTTGTAACTGATTCCCTCTTACTTCTATATAATTCTTAACAAGATTTTGATGTGAGAATTGCTCAATCCTATCGATCGCTCGTTTATATTGTTCAAAATGATAGCTGATGAGTCGGTAGAATTCTGACAAAGAAGGTTCTTTGTATATTTTTGCACTCCCATGTAAATACGTCCGTTTTATAAAGTGATAGGCAAGATTATAAATTTCTTCGTTCACTTCGTCCAAAAGCTTTTTATAATCATTTTTATAGTCTAATTTTGTAGGATAAACTTCAAGTATAACGGACAATAAAACCCGATTCGATTCCCCTCGTACTTCAAATGAAGTTAAACCGACTTCATTTCGAAAATGAAGAGTCCCTGTCAATATATCACTTCTAGAAACCTTACTTATTCCGTCCCTGAATTCCGGGAATTCATGATAAAAACTGATCTTTTCCTTCGTTTTGGGTAGAATTATTAATTCATATCGACCATTCTCGAAAAAGATAGGCAACAGTTGTTGTGAAGTATAAGGTACTAGCACTTCTGACAAAACATCATATACTTGTACTTCTTGAAGACTCAATGAGGTACATTCGAACTGCATAGCATCTTCTACTTTAAAAGACATCTGTTTACGTAACTTATTGTACTGCGGATGAGATACAGACCCTTTAATAATACAAGTGACATCTTCAGTCTCGATCACTACCAATTCTCGATCCTTAGGAAATCCAGAAAGATGTGAACCCATCCATGTGATACCTCCTGATCATTTCAGCTACCTTTTTAGAACTGCGAGGAAATTTGCTAGATAAAGCAATAGCTTCTGCGTCAAATGGCATTCCTGTTAACCATTCAAATAGATCGTTTAAAAGTATGTCAATCCGTCCGTCACTGCCAGTTATACGTGGTAATATCTTCTGCATTAGGCAATAATCAAAAGCTTCGTTCTCATCCAACAAATTTTCATTTGCATTATGAACCATGTAAAAGCAGATCTCGTCACGTACACGATAACCCACATGTGCGTTTAAAGGTTCGAGGAATTGATTGAGTACTACGAGTTTAGAGGAAATATCATTTACTATGGTTTTATGATCTCTGTAGATATCTTTTAAAGAAATAAAATTTGCGTGTACTTGTTCATTTGAAATTACTAATTGGTCTACTTCTTCTTGTACTTCAAGATGATCAAAGTTATTTAAGAAAATCTCGTTAAACTCTAGCGTATTTGCCCGATCCAATACTTTCTTACTAAAAGGATGTGTGGTCTCGTCCATATTTACTGTACCAATAATATATAGATTCTCTGGCAGCGTTAAAGCGTGCCCTGAAAACTTCTCGTCTAGTAAATTAGAGGACGTGATGATATCCTCTTCTCTTCTACGACTTTCCATGACACTTAGTACATCACTAAAATAATACTCAACCCGTGCTAAATTCATTTCATCAAGTAATACATAATGAGGTAAAGTCGGATGGTCCATTGCGTGTTCAATCATTTCCGTCAACGGACCTTTCTGAAATTCATTCTTCAAATCCATGTATCCTAATAATTCCGATCCATCGCTCCAATCAGGTCTAACGGGAATTAACTTAAATTGGCCATTTGATTCTGTGGCACCAATACTTTCAGCGAATAGCTGTGCGATTTTTGTTTTTCCAGTTCCTGATATGCCTGCGATTATTACAAATGGTTTAGACTTAAGACTGAGAAATAAATTCGCAACATTATTATAGGTATATTTGAAACCCTTAGAACGAATATATGCATGAATATTATCTACTAAGTCCTGAAAAGAAAGGTTTCTATTTTCCATATCAATAACGCCCTCTTCAGTTTCGTTTATAATTTTCTCTTGACTATTCCTATATGTAATATAATCCTCATAATATACAGTCATGTCAGCTAAATCTTGAAGCAGCTCTTCATCGTTCGGAAGGCTATCAATTTTATAATCAATATATATTGCTGTTGAACTAGCATATTGCTTAGCGTACTTCGACTCGCCAAGATATATTTTATTATCTTTATGGAACCGATCATTTGTTGATATATTATTATTTATTTCCGATTTCACATTTATCATTTC
Source organism: Sporosarcina sp. A2 (assembly GCF_050858885.1). Classification (GTDB taxonomy): domain Bacteria; phylum Bacillota; class Bacilli; order Bacillales_A; family Planococcaceae; genus Sporosarcina. The sequence goes on from NZ_CP193898.1 coordinate 2,399,622, forward strand.
AGATTTCGAAGTCTCTGTAACGCCTTGAGCAAATGATAAATATATCTTCTTCATATCTTCGCTAAACAAATAGACTATATAGTAACCTCTCTGAGTAGAATTAGTAATACTTTTATTCATAATTGCAATCCAAGGTACAAAAGCCCAATTACCTTTACCAACAGAACCCACGACTTTATAATTCTCGTTTATAAATGGCAATTCCATAATTGAAGATGGCACTTGTTTGGATACTAATTCAGCCATTGGATGGCTTCTAAGGGATTCCCTTTTGGCATCGAGATAGTGGTTTGAAATATGTTTAAACTTTTCATGGAGGTTTATACTCATTTTAATAATCCCTTTCTAACGCTAAATTGAACTATGTATAGTTCTTATAAGTTTCTATTTTGATGGGAATAAATCTCTAATTCGAAATGCACAATATTTTAGTTTAACCATACACTCTACCAATAGCACGTCCTATTCCTTAAATAGTTTGTTGAAATTTTAAACTACTTACCAACTGGTCCATCGCTCGTGCAATTTGTCTAGAATTCTCAATATCTTCTATCGGTATCTCTTGAAAATAGATTCTAGTGAACCGCCATCCTTCTTCAAATGCTAATGCTCTGACACGTATACCTTCTTCTTCAATACCTTTTAACAACTTAGTACGTTCAGGAAACGCAATAGGTCTAACTTCTATAATTAGTCGTACCGCAGAGTTTCTTTGTCGGAACCAAGCAACCAAAGGATACCCTAGGCAAAACTTTTCTAATACCATATAAGATATTGGTTGCTCAGTCCATTCGGGCATGACAAAACTTGGTACAATCTTATGTAAATTAAATAGATGAAACTCTATTTCCTGACTTTCCACGAAGTCAGCAAATGCCTGCTCGATAGGGGTTTGTATAACCGGTAATTTGAACTTTTCTTCTCTATCATCTATTGTTTCTTCGATGATTTCCAATAAGGTCTGAAAAGCTTCTTGTTCATACAAACTTTTCATAGCATGCATTACCAAATCAACATCTTCCCACTTTGTAGGTATTATGGAAACTGAGTAAATACGAGTATACTTCCGACCTTCTTCGAAAACTTGATCTCTCACTTCAATACCTCGATCTCTAAGCCCTTGAAGTAACTTCACTCTTGTCTCCTACTGCAATGGACCAACTTCAAGTATCAGCTTCTCAGAGCTTCGCTCAAATCAAGCAATTAGACCCTTATTCATCCACCAGTTCTCTCTTAAGTCCTCTATCTCAAAATTATCAAACCATTTTTGTAAATTGTAATGCCCGTTTCATTCATATCACTATTTTGTACAAGCTGATCTTCTAAGATTTCTATTTAATAAGAAATGAACGAGTGAATATCTCGATTCACCAACTGTTGCTTTACCTCTCCCCAGCTTTTGAAGATATCAGAAAGATTTGTGAATATTTTATCTAGTACATATTACCATAGTCTACACATTAACCCATGGTTCACATAAAATAATTTCAATTAACTACCCAATGTATACATTGCAATAGAATTCAAATATTCAGGTTCAACTTGACTACTTATTTCTATGTGATGCAACAGTTCCCGAGCGAGTTTATACACGAAAAGAGCCTGAACTTACTAGAAGTTCAGGCTCTTTTTCATTTCATCCTGCTTCTGCACTTCTCTGTCCAGTTTTTGTTTCATCTTTAAATACCTGTGCACCACATAATTATGCAGAAGTCTATTCTTTTGCAAATAATCCTGCCCTCCCTTGAAAAGTACTTTAGATGGTTGTTTACGATACAAGTCAGACCCTATTTTGAACTTTCTTCGCGTTGAGCTTTAAACAATAACTCTATAAAACTCTAGTCCTTTTGGTTGACTCGATTCCATTTTCATTGATTGTCTACGAGCGATATGAAATATATCTTGTAATATTCTGATAGTTGCGTATAATTGCTTTTATCGTTTCTAAACACAATCCAGAAAAGATCAAGGGGGTTCAACAATGAGAGTACTTGAGTCAATTAGTTCATTTGCAGGAAAATACTTTGCTGTGTGGGTCATCATCGCAGCGGCTATGGCCTTTCTATTTCCCACACCGTTCCTAGGGTTAGGTGCTTATATTTCTATTTTGCTTGGGATCGTCATGTTTGGAATGGGGCTGACGTTGAAGGCGGTGGACTTCAAGATTATCTTAACGAAACCGTTGCCGGTAATTGTAGGCGTCGCTGCTCAGTTTGTGATCATGCCGCTTGTAGCGTTCGCGATTGCTTATGTACTTAAACTCCCACCAGAATTGGCTGCTGGTTTGGTACTCCTCGGATGTGTTCCAGGCGGTACTTCTTCAAATGTGATGGTCTATTTAGCAAAAGGGAATTTGGCGTTGTCTGTTGCGATGACTTCCCTTTCCACACTGCTTGCTCCGGTTGTTACGCCGCTTTTACTGTTATGGCTTGCTGGACAGTGGTTGCCTGTTGACCCGATGTCGATGTTTAAGTCAATCGTCCAAGTCATCATTGTCCCTATAGTATTGGGTCTGTTAATCCGGAAGTTTTTCCCGAAAGCTGTGGAGAAGAGTGTATCTGTTGTTCCGCTTATTTCGGTTCTGGCAATTCTCATTATCGTTGCGGCGGTCACGTCTGCCAATGCAGGCAATGTCATCTCTTCCGGTTTCGTCGTATTTGCTGCCGTTTTCCTTCATAACGGCTTTGGATTGTTGCTTGGCTATTTGACTGCTTTAATGCTCGGATTGAATGAGTCCGATCGAAGAGCCATTTCCATTGAAGTCGGCATGCAGAATTCGGGTCTAGGCGTCGCACTCGCTACCGCACACTTTGGACCGCTTGCTGCTTTGCCAAGCGTTTGGGGCGCTATTTGGCACAACATTTCTGGACCCATTCTCGCCACCATCTGGTCGAAGAAATCTGCTGGTACGGAGGAACCCGAACAGGACTCGGGCACGATTCCTGTTAAGACGTTTGAGATCCGATAAATGGTCCGCAAAGAGAGCTGGAAATCCAAGTGATTTCCAGCTCTCTTTTTATTTATGTAACTGGCAACAATAGAACTCCTTTAAACTATCTGTATTGAGTCTTAGTTGGGGGTCTCTGCTTTAAACAAATGGGACTCTTCAACAAATTGCAGATGATTAGCACATTTTGACTTCCACAGAATGGTCTTAAGAAAAACTTCATTTTTTCACTGTACTTTCCTTCAGGTTTGTCCTTTATACTTAACATGATAGGCAAAGAAATGTGCGGAATCACCGCGGGATGAAAGGTAGATGCAGCATGAGGAAATTGTGGGCGATTTTTAAGGGATTAGTCCTTTTCATTGTCGTTTTGGTTATCGCTATGATCGTCACCGGTTGGAACGTTCCGGGTAATAAAGAGGTACCTGGTGGTCATCAGACTGATGAGTACGCTAGTCCCTACATTTATATGGTTGAACGAGGTACTGGAAAAGCGGTTTATGAGAAAAAAGCGAACGAGAAAGCGTATCCAGCATCACTGACGAAAATGATGACAACCATCGTTGCGCTGGAGCATATTGAAAATCTTTCTGCGAGTGCTCCGGTCGATACTGATACGTATCAGAAGATGGTAGCTCAAAATGCTTCGATGGCGGGGTTCTATGGTCGAGAGAAGGTTACGTACCGGGATTTGCTGTATGGCACAATTTTGCCTTCCGGAGGGGAAGCGGCCAACTCTTTGGCAATTCATGTAGCAGGAAGTACGAAGCAGTTTGTGAAGCTCATGAATGATAAAGCTGTTGAACTTGGAATGACCCGAACCCATTTTGCGAATCCGGAGGGACTGCATGACGCAAAGCAATATACAACCGCTTCTGACATGGCCAAGCTGCTGGATTATGCACTTGATAACCAAAACTTCAGAGCAATCTTTACGAAAGGAACGTTTCAGACAACGTCAACTGCTGATCATCCTCAGGGCATTGCCTTGACATCAACAGTCCTTTCTTCGTTAAATGCAGAGGTACAAAACGGCTTCGAGATCCTTGGCGGAAAATCCGGGACCACATACGAAGCCGGCCAGTGTTGGGCCACATTCGGCACTGCCGGAAATGGGGAGTACATTAGTATTGTCATGGGAGCCCCGCTCGAAGACATTAGCCATCCGGACCATGCACAGAAAAAGGATACGCTGGAGCTGTTTGCAAACTTGAGCACAAGGCAGTAGTTGTAGACGAATTTATTTGTAAACCTATGTACCAAGTCACTTTAAAGCTCCTTCGAATATGAGTGTCCCCGATGGATAGCAATTATTTATCCTGGAGACCCAGACAGCCCCTGTCAGTTCTTGGAGGATCGGTAACAGAACTAAACAATCCACCGATTTCAGGACACTCTCAACTCTAGAAAACAAAAGACTACCCTAGAAGAGTCATTCTCATGACCTTTCGTGACAGCGGTTAGATATATTAATTGTTTTCCTAACCTCGTACACATTCATAATTGCTCCAGCACCTGCACGAATGAGCACACCGCCAACGTATGGTGTTAAGTTTCCTTATTCGATGAGTTTAATCTTTCGACCATTTTCGTTAATTTCATCTGCAACTTGTTGCGCAACTTCTGCATTCACTTCCGCAACGGCAACAGCTCCTCGGTCTTCAGCCTATCACTGCACTGCGCTACACCTAAACCAATTCCTGGTGGTCCTTCTGTTACAATCACTACTTTCAGTCTAATTTCTACTCAGCTATTCCCTCTTTCGCTACTATTTGAATCATGTAGAATTTCTTACAGCGTGTTATTATTAGAATACTCAGAGTTTCAAGAAGTCCGAGTATCTAGATTGATTAGCAAAACTACAAAACATGAGGAGGCAACTATGGGAAGAGTGATTCATTTTGAAATTCATGTGGATGATATGGATCGTGCGAAGAAGTTTTATGGGGATGTTTTTGGGTGGACGTTTGAAGATTGGAGTGACTATGCGGGGTCACCTTACTTCGGTGCCGTCACTGGGGATGAAGATTCGCTAGGTATCAACGGGGCACTCATGCAGCGCAGAAGTCTACCTCCCGAGCTCAACCAAGCGCTAAACGGCTATGCATGTACACTTGAAATTGACGATTATGATGCGTGTGAAGCGATGATCCTTAAGAATTGCGGCAAAGTCGTCTTAGCCAAGCATGCGCTTCCGGGTATGGCGTGGCAAGGATACTATCACGATACAGAAGGGAATATCTTTGGGATTCATCAACCAGACAAGGAAGCGAAGTAACCTATTTTTGTTCCCTGGGTTTTAATTCGATTAAGGGCAGGTCGAACTTATTTCTTAATCGTGTGTGACGCCCAGGCTTTTAGCATTCATTTAGTCTGATAAAACCTTTTCAATTCCCCTTATCACCGCTTCATAATAGGAAACCGGATGCGGAACAAAATCAGCTCTGCTTATTCTTTTCTGCAAGAAGTTTTGCTTTTCTTCATTCATCACAAACCCACGACTCGGTATCGTATCGCATTTACACCCCCACAAGTCCGTAAAGTCTTTAAATGCCACTTTGCTTATCCCCGCCACTTCTTCCGATTGTAAATGGAAATCTTTTATTTCGTACTCTGATCGATAAACATACACATGGGCCAGTTCATTGTCTTTCATGTCTCGCTTCGTTATGCTGTAAGGAATAATGCCAAGCGAATACAAATCGTTGAACGCGATATCGATGCCGGTCTCTTCTTGAACTTCACGCACGCCATCCTGCACAGATTCGGTAGCTAGCAAGTGTCCCGCTGCGGTGATGTCTAGTACGTTTGGATAGTCTTTTTTCATAGGACTGCGCAGTTGCAAGTAAAGAATATCTTGACCGTTTTTTTTACCGATGAACCAGCAATGGAACGTCTCGTGCCAAAGGCCAAGTAGATGGACATCTTCACGTGTCGCAGTACCGATTGGTTGGTGGTGTTCATTGAACACGTTGAGAATTTCAGATTCCATTGGTTAGCTCCTTATGGGTGTCGTGTTTTGTGGATTAAGCATTTCCGGTCTTCATATTCATGTTGCACTATTTCCTTAACACCCTTAAAATAGAACGAACGTTCCACTTAAGGGATGTACAACCTATTCGAGGGGGAAATAAGATGAATAACTTTATGAATGCTATTGCTTATGTAACTGATCTAGTTTATCGACCTAATCATTTCACCATACAAGATGTTCGCGAAGAGCATCAGAACTCGGAATATGGAGCTGGTACCTTTCTTTTAAATACTAAATCCATTCGTTTCAGAGTTGCAAAAATAACGCCCAAAAAGATTGGTCAATTTGTCGCGTTGTGGGAAAAGGATGGAAACCATAAAAATCAACCTTTTACTTATGACAAATCCCCCGACTTCATAGTCATCAATACATTTACTGAAGACCATTTCGGACAATTCATCTTTCCCAAAAAAGTCCTTGCAACCCGCAACATTCTTAAAACGGATGACACAAATGGAAAGATGGCATTTAGAGTTTATCCAAGTTGGGACATGCCTACTAGTAAGCAAGGCCTCGCTACACAAAAATGGCAGTTAACCTATTTTATCGATTTAAGCGATGCAGATGCAGAACCTTCACAGAAAGTTTTAGAGAGGTATGCTTGATGAAACCCTGAATTGAAAAGAATCTTCCTCTTCTTAAAGCGTCATACGATGATTCATCCGCTCCAAATACGCTTCCTTCTCCTTATAATTAGGCATGATGCCGCCAACGCGACGCCAGAAAGAGCGGTCGTGGTTCATGTGCGTAATATGACACAGTTCATGGACGATCACGTAGTCGATGACGTCAACAGGTGCCATGGCGAGACGATAGTTAAAGGCGAGCTTTTTGTTTGTGTTGCAGCTTCCCCACTTTTGAGACGAATCGATGATGTCGATAGTTTTCGCTGTGACTTTCAAGTCCTTCTGATAAGGTTTAATCCGTGTTTCAATTAGTGTTTTGCATTGCGTGAAGTAGAACTTTTTCAGGTTCAGTTTCATCTGTTCTTGTGTCAGACCCTCCGTGTGAATTAGTTCGTGAAGAGGGCGTTCTTCACCGAGATAGAGGAACGTCCCGATTGGCTCGTATTTCCGTGCAAGTGGGCTAATTTTGTTGGCATCTCGTTCTCTTTGCCTCTCTAGAATCCAACTTCCCCACTTTTGAAGTTGCTGATGGATTGCTTCTTTAGTTGTTCCGTTCGGTGCTTTGACGGTGATGAATCCGAATGCATCGATTTCTAGCTGCATCTTCTTTCCTTTGCCGTATTGTACGTTATAGTCGATGACTTCGTTGTCGATTGTAATTTTCATAACGACCCTCTTTTACTGTTTTTATCCTCTTAAGAAGTACTCTGAATATGTGCCTTGAAGCAACAACACTACTTCGCCGAAAACTCCGATTGCGAGAAATAGGAAGTAATATGTTGCCTTTGTGATGTCTTTACCGAATAGTTCTTTGAAGGCTTGGATGACGAGTCGTTCAAAACTGAACAGTGTCAGCAGCCAAGCGATGATGAGAAATGTCAGGATAGCCATGGATGTTCTCCTTTCTTTAAAGTGATTGGTTTACTTTATACAGGTTTGGATTTTATGAGCCAGATGAGGAAAAGGAATGACAATGCAATCAATGTGAGTACGAATAGATTTACCAAAGGACTTTTTTCGTTCAAAAAATCATCTGGTAGTATGTATGTCATAGCATAGCCGATGATGAACACAGCAATCCATCAAATCACGGAATGACCCTCCCGCTTGTGAGTAAGCCCATTATAACATGAGTAAGAATGGCTAAACGGTCGTTATTGGTAGACAAAAAGCGATTCCCGGAGATGAATGCATCTTTGGGAATCGCTAATTCACTTGCTAATATGGCTAATGGGTATCTTCTAATGATCGATCACTCAGGCTTGAACAAGATTTCGTTCGTATCTCGTTTTTCGTGGAGATTCCAGAAGGATTCTGCAATTGCATCGGGATCGAAGAAAGTACCAGCTTTTACTACTCCACCGATTGTAACCGTCCCGACGTGAATGCCGTGAGGAGCTAATTCCTCTGCCAGTGTGAATGTCAGATTCCTCAGTCCAGCTTTGCTGATTGCAGCGGATGCTCTAGAAACAACTGGGTTCAATGCAAGCATTCCACCTGTGAATAAAATTGTGCCCGCTTTTTTCTTTATCATTTCAGGGATAACTTGTTGCGCACTGACCATGGCGCCGACTACGTTGACAGTGAAGTCATTCAAAAGTTCTTTTTCACTTAAAACTGACGGATCGTTAATAGAATTGGCTCCAGCATTGTAAATCAACACGTCTGGCACACCGTATTCTGTTTTGATGGTCATGAATGCAAGTTTAAGCGATTCTGATAAGGAAGCATCTGCAGTAATTCCTACAGCCTCGATATGTTCTTTCTGTAATGCAGCGACTTGTTCGTCCAATGATTCCTGTCTTCTTGCAAGTAGGATGATTTGAAATCCATTCTTGCCGAACTTTCTTGCGACTCCTGCACTTACTCCAGGTCCTGCCCCTACGATGACAGCTATTGGTTTACTCATAGTTAGGATCTCCTTTTTGCTATTACGTTTCGTGTACCTACGTCGTTAAAACAACCGTCGCACGTCACGTCATTCAACTAGTATATCACGAAGTGACCTATTTCCTTACTATGCCGACTTAGCTTATAGGAATAGCCATGTTTGCTAAATATACGGATCCCTACCTACTTTAAACCTTCAGCATTCCCCTAAAACCTCTGCCTGCATAATAAGACTCCACACCATTGTGATAAACAAATACGGTACCGAAGCGGAAATCGCAGAATAACCCGCCACCGAGTTTCCGGATATCCGAAGGTGTTTTTATCCAACTAGATGTTTTCTTATCGAAGTTCTCCAGTTGTTGCAACGCACGGTACTGTGCTTCGTCTAACAGTTCAATGCCCATTTCTGCTGCCATACCACAGGCGCTATGAGCGGGTTTGTTCTTTTTGCGTGACTCTAGTGACTCTGGGTCGTAACATACACTTCTACGACCTGCAGGGCTTTCTGCGGAACAATCGCAGAACATGTAGCTATCCGCCTCGTTGTCATACCCAATAACGTCAGGCTCTCCGTTCGTTCGCTCCATTTCATGAAGGGACCATAGCTTTTCAGGTTTGGCATCGAGCTTTGCTTGGACCTTCGCCCACTCTAGTTCTGGATGACGGTGCATGTTGTCCTCAAACCGGGTTTTCAATAGGCTGAGTAGCTCCTCACATTGTTCAACGGGCACTTCTTTCTTTGCGATACTTTCACTTTGGTTTGTCATAGTTACGCCCCCTCTTTTGGATCTTACTTGTTGGATTACATGATAGCATGATTTGTTTAGTTATGAATGTATTTTGATACCTTGTTGCGCTGTAGGAACTTAGTTATTTCTTAATTGGAATCCAAATCTCGCTGTAGTAGTCTGCAGAATACGGGTCTGAATCGCTTAGATAGACCTCCATTTCGGGTCCACCCGAATGCTCGTACCCAGTTGCTGGGAACCATTCCGAGAAGATTCTCTGCCAAACGCTTGGCATAGCATCTGGCATAGCTCCGTGTACCGGAAATACTGCCCATGTCGACGCGGGAATCTTCACTTCATCCCAACCAGAAGGAACATTATTGGTTGTTTTTTCGGCTCCGATTGCATACGTCAGCTGTTCTTGCTCGTTGTCAAAATCCATACAAACTCCGATCAGGCCAAGATCCCCGCTCACTTGAGCAAGTTCGTCTGCGAAGCCATTCTGATTGGAATCGATCCAGAATTGAGCGATGTTGCGATGATTCTGCCCTTCTACTGTACTAGTCCGAATACTTTTCCCAACGATTGCAAACGCCTCTTTATTAATAATCTTATAATCCATTCCGACATCTCCCTTTACTTAAATTTGAAAGGATAGTTTCGGATTGGCCTTCATAGAATGGTTTTGCTTTGTCCGCAATTCCTTCCATGTTCAGCTCATTGTCGAGATTCTGTTCGATGTGCGTAATGCTATCCATCTTTCTTTGGAGACCCTCCATCTATTCCCTCTTCTTTCTATATCCAGTGTAGTTGTTCTGAATCGGTCATGCTTGTCTTATCGTGCTCACTTGTGATTGTTTAGGACTTCATGGAGCTCATCATTCAGTTGTTTGACGTTGACACTCTGTGTCGGTTCATCGTCCAACTTGTACTTCTCTTTCAGTTCGATAATTCGCATGACACTTTGGTCGATCTGTTGTTCAGAGATTTTGTTGGATTCGACTGCTGCTTTCAGTGCATCGATGACGGCAATTGTATTCGCTGGATCATGTGCAATGAGAACGACGTCACTTCCCGCTTTAACGGACTGAACTGCCGCTTGTGCAATTCCATAATGATTCGTGATCGCTTTCATCGTCATATCGTCTGTCATGACGAGGCCATTATAGCCCATCTGTTTGCGCAGCAAATCGGTGATGATGGGTGCTGACATGGAGGCTGGATAGGTTTTATCCAACTGTGGCAATAAAATATGAGCAACCATAATCGCATCTGTGTCTGCTTCTATTGCTTTCTTGAATGGAATTAGCTCCAGCTGTTCGAGCTGTTTCACAGTTTTGTTCACTTTCGGTAGTTCTAGATGGGAATCGACGGATGTATCCCCGTGGCCTGGGAAGTGTTTGACGACCGGGATGACATGTTGTTCTGTGATGCCTTTCATGGTCTGAATACCGAGCGAGCTTACAACGTTCGGATCCGCGCTGAATGATCGGTCCCCAATGACGGGATTGTTCGGATTGCTGTTGACGTCCAGTACTGGCGCAAAGTTCATGTTGAATCCGAATTGGGTGAGCTGTTTACCTAGCATTTGTCCGATGCTGAGCGCATAATCGGGATCGTTCTTTTTTCCGATAGTGGCACTCCTCGGTAGTTTCGCGACTTGTTTCGGTAGACGTGCGACACGTCCTCCCTCCTGGTCGATGCTCGTGAATAATGGAAGTTTGTTGTTTTGGTTGACAGCTTTCAAACTATTGACGAATTTCAGTGTCTGATCGGGCGTGTCCGCGTTATTGCTATAGAAGATCACACCACCAATCTTGTAGTGCGCAATCAGCTCTTTGGATGCGTTGTTGACGGTAGTACCATCGATTCCTGCGATGATAAGTTGACCTATCTTTTCATCGAGTGTCAGTTCTGAAAGTAGTTTTTCATGCTTCGTTTCGACCTTTGTCCAGACTGCTATATGATCGACGACAGGATTCGGAGCGGTGTCCGTCGGTTTCTGTAGAATCCATTTAAGTTGGTAGTCTGAACTGACTTGATACACCCAGATGATTTGGTCATGAGTAACGTCCTTGTAGGTCTTGGTTTTATCCGGATTTCCTAGTGTTGTTTTAAGGTCGTTGTAATGAATCCCTTTCAGATTGCCTCCTGCATAACGCACGTCGAAAACGATACCATCTCTAACTCCAATGGTCACTCCCTGTTCGGGATAAGTGGTATAGCTGCCCGCTTCCGTTTCGGTAGGTGTGCCGGACGCGTTCCATTCTTGCTCAACTTCTTGTGTTGTTGTTTGGCCTGCTATGCCATTGAAGTTTGGTGTCGCACCTCTTTTTGCTTGGGCCACAATCGCTTCGATTTTCTGTTCTGGCGTTAAAGCTGGCTCTCTTAGAACCATGACTTGTCCACTGCCCGTTGGTGTCTTTGAAGCGGACTTCCTACCTGAGCTGTTTTTGAGCGTGAATCCTAGGATGACAATCGCAGCAATCATTAGAATAGCCCCTATATAAAATACTTTTTTCATTAGACATTCCTACTTTTCTACATGTTTGGTTGAATTCGTTCTCTTGCGTTATTGAGAGTCCATCTAGTATGGACAAACACATCGTTAGCTAATACGTTTTCCGGTTAACTTCTAGTGTTTCATCGATGAAGAAAAAAAGCAACCGGCCTGCGTGAATGTGCAGTAGGTTGCTCTACTCCAGAGGTCAGCTTCGTTCTGAAAAACGAGTTCATTTCTTCTGGAGCGGGTTCCCGTAAAGGGCTAACCACTGTTGCCAAATGGAAAACTTTTGTCCATCCCACTTCAATGTATTAATGATATATCCAAATGCATCAGCGTGGTAAAGCCCACTGATTTTTTGATAGGCCTGAATTTCATAGACCCCGTCACGATCCATATCTACAGGATAAAACCCACTTACCCCGTCAGCCATCCCAGTTACCGGCTTTATCAACATTCCATTTTGATAATAGATTTGCGATAAATAATCGACACCTCTATCACTGATATCAATCAGAAAGGATTGACTCGTTGCTGGACTTTTCACACTCACTTTGAAGTGATCCAAATAGGTGACAGTATACTGGTTTTCCTCATTATACGAATTGAAATCAAATAACTTCTTCGAGCGATTGTGAAGGAAAGAATACACATAATCGTACGTGAAGGCACCAGAGCCACCTGAATCTATGGTGATCAGAATATCTTGGACGCCATCGCCCGTAAAGTCTCCTAGAAAAACAGTCGGGTTGTACCCTGAATTCCCCTCATCATTTAGTTCAATGACATGTACTTTGTGGGTGACACCATCTTGAACGTGTAACGTAATCTTCTCTAAATATGGACTTGACGGGTCTTTTGACTTCAACGCTGTCAAAAATACATAATCCATTACACCATCGCCATTGACGTCCCCATACGCACCGCTAACTAATTCCGGTTTTCTACCTAGATTTCCACCACTCGTATCCATTCATTATCACTCCTACTTAGGTAACTTATCAGTCTTAGTCTATTCATCTACCTGGGATATGTGCGCTCTACCCAAGTAGGACTCTAATTCGCTTGTCACTCAACGCTAAATGAACAGCTTACTTGAATAGAATTAGACGAAAAAACAGATTGATCGCAAAGAATGTGAGTTCCATTCCGCGCGTCCAATCTGTTTTATATGTTACAGCAATAATCGATACACTTTTCTCGGGCGTCCTGTTTTACGCGGACTCTCTTCTGCTACGACCACCGCTAACCCATTCACTTCCAACTCATTCAAAATACGTCGTGCGCTACGTGTTGTGAGTTGCATGTATTGGGCAAGTTCCGTTGCGCTCATCTCTTCCGTGAACCGCTTGTTAACGATAGATTTCAACTTATGGAGGGTGGCGACGCTAAGAGAGGTTTTCTCTTTCAGTGACTCGATTTCATCTGAATTATAGGAATAGGTAAGCTGTTGCTCCTCACCAAGTGGACCTGAAATCTTTTTATCGTCAAAGCAAACCACCCACGAGCCTTTCCCCCACTCTCTACTTTGTAACAACGCATTCCACGCATTAATTTCAGCCTCGTGTGCAGAGTGACCGATTCCGATTCCACACGTCTCTATCTCTTTCTTCACGCCTTCAACCGAATCCATCTCAGCTACATGTGCAAAGTTATGGGTGATATCTTGCAAAAATCCTCTAGTGGAAAATATCATATAACGTCCTGGACCAATTGTTAGAAGAGATCCTTGAATGCGTTTTGAATAGGCCCGTAATTTTTTCATGAATTCGAGTTCGATTTCATAAAGCTTATCCGTCGTGAAGGCTGTGTTTTTTAATCCGATAAAGGCAGCGTCGTATTCAATAATCTGCACAGCAATTTGAGCTCTTTTGACGTGAAGCATTTCGTGGATCTTGCGAATTTCATATACGACAGAGTCAACCGAGATTTCAGTCGGTAGTATCCGATATGCAGGCACGCCGAGTTCCTCTAATTGTTCCTTTATCGGATGACCTGTAATCGCTGCTTTCGTGTAACCGTTTTTGTAACACTGAACGTGAAAGTCAATCAGTTCCTGTAAATCTATCGTTTCCGATTCAATGTGTTGAATCGTTTCTTGAATAGTCGTTTCTCTTAATACTTGGCTAAGTTTTTCTCGTGAAATCGCATCATAGCTTATTTCATTCACCCGTAAGTGATATTCGTGTGAGAGTTGTAGTAGCAAGCTGTATATAGCAGAGCCGTGAACCGGGATTAAGAAAATAGGATCAGATAACCCGCCCCATTCTTGAACAATATTAAAGGTAATGGGACCTGTGCATAGCCACATATGGATGTCATTCTTTCGTGGTTCCACACGCTCATTTAAGTCCTCTTCAGTTAAACATTCGATTGGAATACAAGTAATATCTTTATATTTCTTCAAATAGTGTTGAACGACTTCAATTGAATCAGTTGGACCTAGTAATCCTAATAGTATCCCCATTTTTTTGCTCCTTCCTAACTATATTGTAACAAAGAATATTCACCTGTTCAGAAAAAGCTTGCAGAATATTTCGTCTCAGTATAAAGTGTAAACTATATTTAAAGTCTTGTCCCTAAGTAGACCGAAAGTATATCAAAAGGAAGGTTATCCATTTTCTCATTTACGTGAATCTTCATTGGATAATTAAAGGAGGTTGAAACTCGTGGGAATGCTAAAGATGAGTAACAAGCGACGTCACTTTATCTTTTCGTTACTGTTTCTAGGATGGATTGTCGATTCGTTAACATTGTTCGGTATGAATATTGCCATCATACCGATTAGCGAAGAATTTAATTTGACTAAAACACAGAGTGGTATGGTAATTAGTAGCTTTTGGTTAAGCAGTGCTTGTATGACGGTTCTTGCGGGTTGGTTCTCTGACAAGTTCGGATCTAGAAAAGTAATTGTAATCGCTTTATTTATCATCTCCTTATTTTCTTTAGTAACAGGGATGGTTGGCTCATTTGCTTCGATTTTACTAGTACGCTTTGTTTTAGGATTAGGTGATGGTGGCTTACCGACAGGTAGTGGTGTCGCGATTACTGAAATTTACAAGAAAAATGTACGAGCTCGAGCGAAGTCAATTCTACTTGCGGCTCAGTTATTAGGTGGCGTTCTCGCCCTATACATCACTGCCGTCATTTCAGATGCTTATGGTTGGCGTGCGATGTTTTATACAATTGGTGGCATTGGTCTAGTCGTCACCCTGTTATTAGCTATTTACTATCATCCACCAAAGGTAGAAAAAGTAACAGCGGATGGAGTTCTTATTCCAAGAGTACCAATGAAAGAACTATACAAACACAAAATGCTTTGGGTTGTAGTCATCATGTATTTAGGTTCAAGTATTGCACAATGGGGCTTCTCTTCATGGATGCCGTCCTACTTAGAGAGTTCACGTGATTTGAATTTGAAGGAAGTTGGTTCTTTCGCCATGATCCCTCAAGCATTTGGATTAGCATCCGCTATTCTAACTGGTTATTTGATAGATAAGGGACGCGGCGGTAAAGAGAAGTGGTTCATCCTAGCAGGCACAACGATTGCGAGTATTTGCCTGTTGCTAATGTATAATGCTCCTACGCTTGGACTTGTTATTGTGTATCAAAGTATTTTCACTTTCGGTTCTTCCATGCTCAGCATGACGATTTTAACGATACCTTTAAAATATGTTGCTGGTAACATTGTCGGTACGTTTATGGGTTCTATGTATTTTGTTGGAGGTCTATCAGGGTTCATCGCCCCAATCGTTATGGGTGGTTTAATTGACGCGTTTGGTGGTTTGTATTTGGTTGCATTCCTCTTCCTGATCGCAGCACTTATCATGACGGGTATTTGTTCTCTGTTGTTCAAGATTCCTGAAGAGAATGATGGTGTTTTTGAAAGCGCTCTCTCTGATTTGGAATAACTATTCTTCTCAAATAAATTCATTCGGCTAATGAACGCTAATAAAATCTTATGGGGGTTAACGATTATGGACTTTCGTCAACGTTTAGCAGAAATAATTGAAGAAAAGCGGGACAAATTAATTCAAGTGAGTGACAATCTTTGGAGTTATGCAGAATTAGGCTTCCAAGAGGACAAATCCGCACGTGTATTAAGTGATGCATTAGAAGAAGAAGGATTTACCGTTGAACGTGGTGTTGGGAATATTGACACTGCATTCATCGGTAGTTTTGGAAGCGGCAAGCCTGTCATTGCATTTTTAGGAGAGTTCGATGCTCTCTCAGGACTCAGCCAATCAGGCGGCGTGCCAGAATATAATCCAGTAGAAATGAACGGAAACGGTCATGGTTGTGGACATAATTTACTCGGAACGGGTTCGTTAGCAGCCGCTATGGCACTTCGTTACTACATGGAGGAAAACAACATCGAAGGAACAGTCCGTTATTACGGATGCCCTGGTGAAGAAATCGGTGGCGGTAAGACGTTCATGGTAAGAGAAGGGTTGTTTGACGATGTAGACGTAGCCTTCACATGGCATCCAGGTACACGTAATAGTGTCATGTCCACTTCGACTCTTGCGTGTTACGAAGTGTACTTTAAATTTAAAGGGAAAAGCGCTCACGCAGCATCGAGTCCACACTTAGGAAGAAGTGCGCTGGATGCAATTGAGCTGATGAATGTCGGAGTCAACTATTTACGTGAACACATTATTCCAGAAGCACGCGTCCATTATGCGGTGACGAATTCAGGTGGCATTTCGCCAAATGTGGTTCAATCAGAATCTGAAGTCTTGTACTTTGTCAGAGCCCCTCGTGTGTCACAAACGGAAGAAGTGTATCAGCGTATTTGTGATGTCGCGCGCGGTGCAGCGCTCATGACTGGGACTGAAGTAGAAATCGATTTCGCCTCTGCCCTATCTGATGTACTCCCGAATACAACGTTAGAGAAAATGATGTACGATAATTTCGTTGAACTCGGTGTTCCTCAACATGATGAGACAGATGTAGAATTCGCCGAAAAGATCCGTGAAACGATTTCAGAAGCTGACAAAAACTCAGAAGTGAAGTCCAATAAAGGATTAGCAGGAAAAGCACTTTCCGATCTGATTGACCCATTTGTTCCTGCAAATGGAATGATGCCTGGTTCAACAGATGTCGGAGATGTTAGTTGGATCATACCAACTGCGCAGTGTATGACGGCTTGTGAATCTCTTGGAACCGAGCTCCATACGTGGCAAGTTGTTGCAACTGGGACAACCTCTGTTGCCCATAAAGGAATGCTACATGCTGGGAAAGTGATGGCAAGTACGGCAATGGACGTACTGAATCATCCAGAGGTGATTGAGAAAGCAAAAGCTGAGCTTGTCGAGCGTCAGGACGGCGAACAGTATGTATCTCCACTTCCGCCAGAATTGAAGGAATATACAGCTCGTATATATTGATAGGTAAAATACCAGGTATCCCGTATGGGGCACCTGGTATTTTTATTTTGTACTGTTAAATTACGGGCTTGTCTTAACTTTCATTTGAGAAAGTCCTTTTTAAGCTTTTGGAGGTGTTCCTTCAGCATTCGATACAACTGCATCGATTTGGATTAAAGCATCGTGAGGTAGAGCTGAAACGCCAACTGTTCTTCGTGCAGGAACACCGCCTGTGAAGAATGTTTTGTAAGCTTCATCTACAGCATCCATATCTACGATGTTTTTAACGAAGATGTTTACTTTAACTACATCTTCCATAGCGTGGTCGATACTTTCTACAATTGACTTGATATTTTTCAAGCACTGTTCAGCCTGCTCTTTTACACCACCAGCGACCAATTTACCAGTTTTCGGATCTAACGGTAATTGAGCTGAAAGATGATTGTAATGTGAAAACGCTACAGTTTGTGTCGATAGAGAACTTTTTGGTGCGTTATCAGTGTTATTTGCCCATATAACGATACCATGTCTGTCTTCAACAGCTTGTGGAGGTGTACCATCACCGTGTGACACTACTGCTTCAATTTGTACCAAAGCACCCATTGGTAAAGCTGAAGCTTCAACCGTTGTACGTGCAGGGACATAGGCTACAGCCCTAGCGATAGCCGAGTCTGGGAAATAGGTTGTATACACTTCGTTTACCGCATCAGTATCGGAGAGGTTTTTAAGGAAGATATTAATTTTAACAATATCGTCAAAAGGAACGTCGATACTTTCTAAAATTGCTTTGATATTTTTCAAGCACTGTCCAGCCTGCTCTTTTGCACCGCCAGCTACCAACCTGCCCGTTTTTGGATCGATAGGCAATTGAGCTGAAAGATTATTGTAATGAGAGAATGACACAGTTTGTGTAGATAGAGGACTTGTTGGTGCATTTTCCGTGTTATTTGTAAGCTTTATAAGATCGCCTGCTTGTGGTGCGTTTGGAATCGTACCTTCACCGTGTGAAACAAGTGCTTCAATTTGCACCAAAGCATCCATAGGTAAAGCCGCAACTGCGACTGTTGTCCGTGAAGGAACATAGGTTGGGAAGAATGTTTTATAAACTTCGTCTACAGCGTCAACGTCTTGGATATCTTTAACGAATACTGTGATTTTAACGATATCGCTCATAACATGATCGATGCTGTCTACAATTGCCTTGATATTTTTACAGCACTGTTCAGCCTGCTCTTTTATACCACCAGCTACCAATTCACCAGTTTTAGGTTCGATAGGTAATTGAGCTGAAAGATTATTGTAATGAGAAAATGCTACAGTTTGCGAAAATAGTCCATTATTGTTTGGTGCATTTTCTGTATTTCTTGCGGATACCTCATTAAAGTTGGTCAAGATAGTATTCCCCTTTTAATTAATTTTTTAATCAAATAGATTTATTAGCTGATGTTTCGAACTGTAAAGATCGTTCTACACTATAGTTCCGTCATTGCAAAGACGGCAAACAGCTATTTTGTTCTGTGTACTAAATAACCTTACCATGAAAATTTCAATAATCTATAATCTTTATGAAATTGCAATACCCATATTTGCGCACCTGTGCATCACACAACTCTGATTTGAGCTTTAATTGAATGCTACATACTTCGAAAACCTAAAAAGGCGCGATTCCCTAATAATTGGGAATCGCGTCTTTTTTTATAGTTCTAACCACGCAACCGCTTCGATATGTGTCGAATGTGGGAACATGTCCACTGGCTGGACTTCTTGAGTTTTGTAGCCGCCGTCTTCAAGGATTCTGAGATCGCGCGCTAGCGTTGCTGGATTACATGAGACGTAAACGACGCGACCTGGTTTGTGTTTCAGGATCGTTTCGAGTAGCTTTTCATCGCATCCTTTACGCGGTGGATCCACGACGAGGACGTCGAATGTTTTCCCTTCGCTATACCACTTTGGAATGACGTCTTCTGACGCTCCAGTTTCAAAATAAGCATTATCGATGCCATTTAACGCAGCATTCCGTTTTGCGTCTTCGATCGCTTGTGGAACGATTTCTACGCCGTATACTTCTTTTGCCTGTTTCGCGAGGAATAATGAGATTGTCCCGATGCCACAGTACGCATCGATTACGGTTTCAGTTCCTGTTAGCTGTGCATAGTTGAGTGCTTGCTTGTACAAAGTTTCCGTTTGTACGGGATTCACTTGATAGAACGAGCGCGCAGAAATTTCAAAGTCGACGCCGCCAATTGAGTCGATGATGATGTCTTTGCCATAGAGATTCAAGGTTTCATTGCCAAAAATGACGTTCGTCTTTTGCGTGTTGACGTTTTGCATGATGGACGTAACGTCTGGAACAACGCGTCGAATGGCCTGAATGACTTGGTCTGCTTCCGGGAATTTACGTCGCGCTGTGACGAGGACAACCATAAGTTCTCCCGTTGCACGTGCTTTCCGGACAACTAGATGGCGAAGGAAGCCTTTGTGTTTGTGCTCATCGTACGCATCGATGCCGAGGATTTGAAGTTCGCGTTTCAACATGGCCATTAGCTCGTCGGCTTCTTCACTTTGGATAAGACAAACGTCTGTATCTACGATGTGATGTGTTTTCGAGCGATAAAATCCTGAGACGACTTGCCCGTTGCGTTCGCTGAAAGGAATTTGTGACTTATTGCGATAGCGCCATGGGTCTTCCATTCCAAGTACAGGATGCACGGGAACGTCAGGTAGTTTTGCGATGCGGTCGATCGCGTCACGGACAGTTTTTTGTTTTTGCTTCAATTGTGCTTCGTACGTCAGATGCTGAATCTGGCAACCGCCGCACTCCGGGTAGACGTGACATGGACCTTCGATGCGTTCAGGTGAAGGAGTGATGATGTTGACTAACTTTGCAAATCCGTAGTTCTTGAGTGTCTTGCTCACTTTGACTTCGACTTCTTCACCAGGTAGTGTGCCCGGTATGAAGAGCGGATAGCCTTGTACTTTTCCGACGCCTGAGCCGTCGTGTGTAAGATCTTCTATTTGAACGACGAGTCGGTCGTTTTGATTTACTGCATAGGTCATGAGTTCGTGCCCTCCAGTTTTAGGTCTGTACTGTAGTTTACCATAGGTCGGGTCGAGTTGCTTTAGCTAAATCGATGATGGCTTGAGCGGAATGGGATCTTGCTTGATCCTAATGGAGCGCTTCTCCGAGATTCCATCCCAAACAAAAAGAGCTGCCTAGGCAGCTCCCCTTCTTATTTCTTCTTCTCTTCTTTTGCCTGTTTAATAACCCATCCATCCATAGGTGCAACAACAAATGCGGCTACGATGAACGCGATTAGCGCAATGAATGGCGCGTAAAACATGATGAAGTTATCCATAGGATTGCCCCCTTATGCGTGATAGTCGCCTTTGCCACTCACGTAATCTTTATCGAACAAGAATAGTCGCATGACCAAGATCAGTGACGGAATGAGTAAGCACAAACCGAGTACGAACACGACGATGAGTGAAATTGCCATTGCCGGATTCGTAAAGCTGTCATAGATCGTTAAGTACGGGTAGAGCAAGTACGGGTAATGCGATGCACCGTACCCGTAGAAAGCAAATGCGAATTGACCTGCGAGCATTGCGAATGCCCATCCGTACTGTCGCTTCGTATATAGCAAGAACACGGTTCCAACAAATAACAGAAACGAAACTAAAAACATTGGCCAAAAATTTTGGATATTACTGTAATGCTCTGGTTGGTGTCTTCTGAGTTCAACAATAATGCCGCCTGCAGCGATTATCGTTGGTAGCGACCACGTCAATGCATATCTTCTTAGAAGTCCTGTTGCTTCTGTATCACGTGCTTTGTTCGCATACCACGTCAGGAAGACGGCCGAGATATACAATGTCGCGGAAATACTGAGTACTACTATCGCCCAAGTGAGCGGGCTTGTGAATAGTTTCCAATAATCGAGTACAGGATTCCCATCAACCAGGGTGATAAATCCACCTTCTGAAATCGTCAAAACAATGGAAAGTGAGGCTGGAATAAGAATCCCAGCTAATCCATACATGAATGAGTAGCCTTTATGGCCACGTGATCCATACGTTTCAAACGCGTAATAAGATCCTCGAATTGCGAGAAGTATTACCCCGAAACTAACAGGTACGAGTAATGTCGTTCCGTAGTAAAACGCCGTTTTCGGGAAGAAACCGATGATCCCAACGAAGAAAAATACGAGAAACACATTCGTGATTTCCCAGACAGGCGACAGGTAACGCTGAATGACTTTTGTTAACACACGCTGTTTACCAGTGATAGTACTATAAGCGTTGAAGAACCCGGCGCCAAAGTCAATGGCGCCAACCATAATATAACCGAACAGAAATGTCCATAAGACTGAAATCCCGAGTATCTCTAGATTCATCGTACATCACGTCCTCTCATCGAATGGCGGTCTTCAAGTTCTTTTTCCACTGTATTGACACGGAACATGCGGCGTAATACAACGATGCTTCCGACACCAAGTACAAGGTACAGTAGGCAGAATAGAATGAGCATGTTGTCGACTTGTCCACTTGTTGTCGCAGCTTCAGAAACTTTCATGATGTGTCGCAGAATCCATGGTTGTCGTCCAACTTCTGCGAACCACCAACCGAATTCAATTGCCAGAAGCGATAGTGGTGCACCGAGTACGATGAGCCAACGGAACCATTTCGTTACGATGAACGACCAACCTCTCCACTTCCCTAGTAGGAATACTCCTGATAGGAACGCCATCCACATACCGATAAAGACCATTAAGTTGAATAAATAATGGATGTAAAGTGGTGGTATTTCATCCTCAGGGAACTGATCGAGTCCAGTTACTTCCGCAAACGGATTGTTTGCAGCAAGAATCGAAAGTCCGTATGGAATTTTAAGTGCATATTTAACTTCGTTATCTTCAGTCAAAATCCCCATTAAAATGAGTTCCGCTTTGTCCGTTGTTTCGAAATGCCACTCAGCAGCGGCTAACTTTTCTGGTTGGTACTCAGCTAAGTATTTACCAGAGAAGTCACCAATTATTGCAGCACCAATAGCAAAGATGAATCCGACTTTCATAGTGAGTAGTAAAGCTTTTTTGTGATAAATGTGATCTGATCCGCGAAGTAAACGGAACGCTGCAATAGCTGCTAATACGAATGCTGCCGTCATGTACGATGTCACAACAACGTGTGCCACTTTAGTAGGCATTGCTGGGTTAAACATCGCTAGCAACGGACTTATGTTGACGAGTTCGCCGTTCATAATGTCAAATCCACGCGGTGCGTTCATGAATGCATTCACTATTGTGATGAATACTGCAGAGAATGATGCACCGAGTGCTACAGGTATTAGAAGTAGCAAATGCTTTTTCTGATTTTCGAATCGATCCCACGTATACAAATAGATGCCGAGGAAGATAGCTTCAAAAAAGAATGCGAATGTTTCCATGAACAACGGCAAGGCAATTACATTGCCGGCTAATTCCATGAAATTCGGCCATAATAACGATAGCTGTAAGCCAATGGCGGTACCTGTTACAACACCGACAGCGACTGTAATTACAAATCCACGTGCCCATCTGCGTGCAAGTAAAATATAGTGTTCATCATTTTTTCGAATACCTACCCATTGGGCGAGCATGATCATTAGGGGTACACCGACACCGATTGTTGCGTAAATAATGTGGAACGACAGGGTCGTCTCCGTCAGAACACGCGAGAAAAACACTGCTTCTTCATTTGCCATCTGCGTTGCCTCCTTCACTAACAAAGTATGGTACTATTTGCTGGTGTTTATCCTAACAGCCTTCCTACAATGGAAAGCAGCATAACGGCTGCGACGCCAAAAGCTAACCAAATGAGTACTCGTTCTTGTTTTTTGTACATTGGGTCACATCCTTTCAAATGGCTAGTTGAAGCCGTAAATCACCATATAGTAACTACTTTCCCCAATTAAGATTAAATTACGCATATTTGGGTAAATAAAAGTAATGACGTTGAATGGGCATATTACCTAAATACTTGAACTATTTTCAATTGTAGTGTATACTAGTACAATTAAGCGAGGTGATCGCAATTGAAACTTAAACGGAAAGTACTTGCCTATATTACAAGAGGCGCAGAAGAAGACCGCGAACTTCTTGTGTTCGAGCATAGGGACTTCCCTGAAGCAGGCCTTCAAGTTCCAGGTGGCACGATCGAACGGGACGAACTACTGATCGATGCCTTATACCGAGAAATAGAGGAAGAATCTGGTATCCAACGTGAAGAACTTGTGTTATGTGGTAAATTGCATAAAACAAACTTTTTCCCTAAGGATAAAGATGAAGTACTCGAACGTAACGTATTTCATTTCGACTATGTCGGTGAACATGATACGGAGTGGAACTACAAAGTGCATGGGGATGGAAAAGACGAAGGATTGGTGTTCAAGTTCAAATGGATTCCAGTCGAAGATCTTCCGAAGCTTGCCTCCAAGCAAGACCAAGCGTTAGAATTTATTGAATAAGTAGTATCGATACGCAACGGGCCTTGTGCCCGTTGTTTTTTTTGTTGGGTAGAATTTGTGTGGAATTTGGAGTTTGTTATGTGGTGGAATGGGCGGGTTCCTCGTCGGAACGGGCGGGTTCCATGCCGGAACGGGCGGGTTCCTCGTCGGAACGGGCGGGTCCCATGCTGGAACGGGCGGGTCTCATGCCGGAACGGGCGGGTTCCTCGTCGGAACGGGCGGGTCTCATGCCCGAATGGGCGGGTTCCTCGCTGGAACGGGCGGGTCTCATGCCCGAATGGGCGGGTTCCTCGTCGGAATGGGCGGGTCTCATGCCGGAACGGGCGGGTTCCTCGCTGGAACGGGCGGGTCTCACATCAACAAAAAAACTCCGCTAGATTTAGCGGAGTTACAAAAAGTTACCACGAGCGATCTTGTTCCCGAAGCTTATCGAACGGGACGTACATTTCAATGTGACAGGATAAGTTTTCGAAGACTGCGGGTGCTTTCCCACCGTATTCGCCATCTAAATTCACAAGTACCTCTTCTTCAGACGTCACTTTGACAGACTTTGCTTTGCACGAAATCACAAGAGGATCGTTTAAATGCTCGCCACGAACTGCGAGCGTTACCACGCGAATAAATTCCGCAATGTTACATTTCTTCAAAATGAGCAACGTGAACTTTCCATCGTTAATGCTCGATTCAGGTGCAAGTTTCTCGAAGCCACCTACGGAATTGGTTAGTCCCACAAGGAACAACATCGCTTCGTCATCGAACACTTTGTCGTCATACTCAATCTTCACGCGACTTGCATGGATGGAAGGGAGCATTTCAATCCCTTTTAAATAATAAGCGAGTTGACCAAGCATCGTTTTCAAACGGCTTGGGACTTCATAAGTGAGTTCCGTCATTCTACCGCCACCTGCGATATTGATGAAGAATCGGTCGTTCATCTTACCCACATCGACAGGGATTTTTTTTTCCTCAAGAATAATATCTAGCGCTTTATCAATATCACGTGGAATGCGCAGTGCGCGCGCAAAATCGTTTGTCGTTCCCATCGGAATTAGACCGATTGGTGGACGCTTATCGAAACCAGAGACACCTGCGACGACTTCGTTCAACGTTCCATCTCCGCCAGCTGCGATGATTAGGTCAAAACCACGTTCAACAGCAGCTGCTGCAGCGACAGTTGCATCCCCCTCACATGTAGTAGCATGGGCAGATGCTTCGTATCCGGATTGCTCAAGTTTCATGAGCACATCGGCTAGATTTTTGCGGAAAGCTTCCCTTCCCGCAGTCGGGTTATAAATAATGCGAGCACGCTTCATACGTTGTTTCCCTCTTTCTGTTCACTCAGTTCCAAATACACAAACGCTGTTATTGAGCTTCTTGTATTACTGGTAAGAATGTTTTGCGAATGTCTTCGTAAACCGTTAACCAGTTCTCAGGCTTCGTCGTGTAATCAGATGTAATTTGTTGATAGACCGCTTTTTGCTTCGCTTCGAAGTCTGGAGCGTCACCCGCTGGAATTTGTTGTTTCAATTCCATCACATGCTTTTGAATCGTTGCAGCGCGTGGTCCCCATTTTGCAGCGACAGCGCCGTTTGCGTCTAACAGTAAGTAAATAGGAATGGATCGTCCTCCATTCGTTAAGTGGCGGTCAATCAGCCCCTTATCTTCATCGCGATACACCGCGCGTACGTCCAAATCTGCAGCTTCAGCAATCCTCCGTAAAATCGGATTGTTCATCATCGCATCTCCACACCAGTCTTCTGTAATCACTAAAATTCTCGGTTTCGCTGCTTTTAGATAGGTGATGAATTCATCGTCTTTTGGTACATCGAATTTCTCGTAAATCAAAAAACTACTCTCTTTCAGCTGTTTCATATTGTCCATATACGTTGCAAGTGAAATCGCTCGTTCAAAATACTCTACTTCAGTAGCCAACGACTCTCACACTCCTTTTCAACAAGTGTACCCCTATCTACAGTTGGAAATCAATTATCCCGCAACACTCACGAAAACGCCCTGTGTATCTAGCTTGAGCCAAATCACAGGACGTTGTCGGAGGTTCTACTTATCGTTTGCTAATTTCTTCTAGCAATAGTTTGTTAACGAGTGGTGGATTCGCTTGCCCCTTCGTTGCTTTCATTACTTGACCAACGAGGAATCCAACAGCACGGTCTTTCCCGTTCTTGTAGTCCTCGATTGATTGTTCGTTGGTATCTAAGATTTCACCAATTACGGTGCGCAATGTACCTTCATCGGAAATTTGGACAAGTCCTTTTTCCTTAACGATTGTAGCTGCATCGCCACCATTTTCAGCAAGTTCTTTGAAGACTTTTTTCGCGATTTTCGATGAAATCGTTCCATCTGAAATGAGTTTCACGAGACTCGCAAGTCCTTCAGGCGTAATTGGTGTTTCGTTCAATTCTTTAAACGCAGAATTCAAGTATGCCGAAACTTCACCCATAAGCCAGTTCGATGCAAGCTTCGCATCCGCTCCAGCTTTTACGGTTTCATCGAAGAAATCAGACATCTCTTTTGTCAATGTCAACACGTGTGCATCGTATGCTGGTAAGTCTAGCTCATTCACATAGCGATTTTTACGTGCATCTGGAAGTTCTGGAATTTCAGCACGAACGCGCTCGATCCAGTCTTCGTCGATGAAGATTTCAGGTAGATCGGGATCATCGATAAAGCGGTAGTCGTTCGCGCTTCCTTTGATACGCATGAGCATTGTCTGTCCAGTAGATTCGTCATAACGACGTGTTTGCTGAACGATTTTCTCACCAGAAAGCAAGAGTTTTTCTTGACGCTCGACTTCGTTCGCGATTCCGCGACGTACAAAGTTAAATGAGTTCAAGTTTTTAAGCTCTGTTTTTGTACCAAATTCCTCTTGTCCATATGGACGGAGTGAAATGTTAGCGTCACAACGAAGTGAACCTTCTTCCATCCGCACGTCAGATACGCCTGTATACTGAATGATTGCCTTCAGTTTTTCAAGAAAAGCATATGCTTCGTTCGGTGTACGAATGTCTGCTTCTGTTACGATTTCGATAAGGGGTGTTCCTTGTCGATTCAAGTCAACGAGAGAATATCCGTTATCCGAATGCGTCAGTTTGCCTGCATCTTCTTCTAAGTGCACACGCTCAATGCGGATTTTCTTTGTATAGCCATCCACTTCGATTTCGATCCAACCGTTTGCACCAACTGGGCGGTCATCTTGTGAAATTTGGTATGCTTTTGGATTATCCGGATAGAAATAGTGCTTACGGTCGAAGTTCATGACACGAGCCACTTCACAGTTTAATGCCATAGAAGCTTTCATTCCGAAGTCGATCGCTTGCTTGTTCATTGTTGGCAATGTACCAGGATA
The DNA here is from genome assembly GCF_050858885.1 of Sporosarcina sp. A2. Taxonomy (GTDB): domain Bacteria; phylum Bacillota; class Bacilli; order Bacillales_A; family Planococcaceae; genus Sporosarcina. Next base: position 2,426,588 of record NZ_CP193898.1, read on the forward strand.
CGCAAGGTCGGTTGGGTGAATGTTCATGTTAGGTGCTGCGCCAAAGTGGGCAGGTGCCGTTGAAAAGATCTTTGTATCTGTTTTAAGTTCAACGTGGACTTCAAGTCCAACAATTGTTTCAAAGTTCATAATCAGTTCCCCTCCCTAGCAGGCGGTGTCTGTTTGTGGAATTCTGTCGCTTGCTCATAAGCATGCGCCACTTTATAGAGCAACGCTTCTTCGAAATGATTCCCGATGATTTGCAAGCCAACAGGAAGGCCGTCTGCAAAGCCACATGGAACCGAGATTGCTGGAATACCAGCAAGGTTTACAGGTGTAGTAAGTAAGTCATTCGCATAAAGCGTCAATGGATCTTTAATTGTCTCACCAAGGTTATAAGCTTTCGTTGCACTCGTTGGTCCAACGATAACGTCATATTTTTTGAAGACGTTTTGGAAATCTTGCGCGATCAATGTACGTACTTTTTGAGCACGCTCGTACAAGTCTTCGTGATGACCGGCACTAAGTGCATACGTTCCATAAAGAACACGTTTGCGGACCTCATCCCCGAAGCCTTCTGAACGGGAACGTAAATAGATCTCGTTCAAGTTTTTCGCATCTGCTGGGTGGTATCCGTAACGGATGCCATCGAAACGAGCAAGATTCGATGATGCTTCTGCAGAAGAGATGACGTAGTATGTCGGTGCAGCATAGCGTGAATAGGAAAGATCCACTTCGTCAACATGTGCGCCAAGAGATTCAAGAACAGCAATCGCTTGTTTCACAGCATCGCGTACTTGTGGTTCCACACCTTCACCTAAATAGCGTGCAGGCACAGCAATTTTCAAGCCTTTAATATCGCCTGTCAATGACTTACGATAATCTTGCACAGGCTTTTCTGATGCAGAAGGGTCACGATAATCAGCACCGGCAATAGCGCTTAACAACATTGCATTGTCTTCTACTGTTTTCGTAATCGGTCCGATTTGGTCCATAGAAGATGCAAATGCAACAAGACCAGAACGTGAAATACGGCCATACGTCGGTTTCATACCAACTACGCCACAAAATGCTGCTGGTTGACGTACAGATCCACCAGTATCAGAGCCAAGAGAGAATAACACTTCTCCAGCTGCAACTGCTGCCGCTGAACCGCCTGAAGATCCACCTGGTACTCGATTCAAGTCCCAAGGGTTATGCGTACGTTGGAAAGCAGAGTGTTCTGTTGTCGAACCCATAGCAAATTCGTCCATGTTGAGCTTACCGACAACTACCATTCCGTTTTCTTTAACTTTTTCTGTTACTGTTCCTTCATAGACAGGCACGAAGTTTTCCAACATCTTACTTGCGCAAGTTGTTTTAATATCTTTTGTGATGATGTTGTCTTTAATACCAATCGGCATGCCGAAAAGGCTTCCACGTTGGTCATCTGGAAGGTTATCCAACTGTTCGGCAGCAGCAAGCGCTTCTGGTCCAGTCACAGTCAGGAAAGCCTGAATAGATGTATCCGTTTTTTCGATATTTTTCAATGTAGCTTCAGTTAGTTCTTTAACCGATAGTTCACGACTATGTAAAAGAGACTGAAGTTCAGACGCAGTTTTGTTTACTACCATAAGTCAATTCCTCCTCTATAACGGGTCAATCTAGAATGTTCGGTACTTTAATAAGACCGTCTTCGTGGTCTTCTACACTTTTAAGCATCTCATCGCGGTCGAGAATATCGGCAGGGATGTCCTCGCGCAATACATTCTTAATAGCTAATGGATGTGTCATTGGTTCCACATCGGTCGTATCGATTTCTTTCAATCGATCCGAAAACTCAAGTAATGTGTCCAAACGCGATGCGAATTTCTCAGCTTCTGTGTCTGGCATATCAATCCGTGCGAAATTCGCATAATACTGAATATCCTCTTTAGTAAAATTGGACATAGTCTCTCCTCCTGGCTTTTGTACAATACGGTTAATCATAACACCTCAAGCAGATGATGAAAAGTTCCTATTCTCAATATGAGTAGATGTGTATAGTTGGTTCCTTTTCTCCAGGCTTTTTCATGATTAAGGATTCAGGACCGTTTACAGATGTGACACTGACTTCTACTTCAATATCGGGATAATATTTCATCACGAGTGAAGTCATGTATTGTGTTAACGCGACAACTTCGTTTTTTCCGTAAAACTGGATTGGTATATTGATTTTAAGGGATTTCAACGTAGTATCACTGTAAAATGCTGTCCCAACAATACTGACATACCCTGGGAAATATTCATTGACATCTTGTTTCAAGTTTTCGAATGTCATATTGACGTCTCGATAATTATCGTCGTTCGATGCAGCGGGTAGTAAGACGAATTTTTCGTTCACTTCTTTCCATCCAGCTGGAGCGTCTTTCCCTTTATCGACAACTGTAGTTGCAAAGTAAGTACCTGGAACGATCGAACTGCGGGATTGTTGTTTGAATAAGCCGATCGTAATCGGTACATCTCCAACGCCTTCCATTTGGCGCATTCGCTTAACAATCGTTTCAGCCATCTTCATCCCTTGCTGTTCAACAGTCTTATCAGGAATCTTAGCTTCCGATGCATCACGTTGATAAAACACAGAATTCATAGCGAGGCCAATCGAGATACCAGCCAACCCCACTTTTTTGTCACCTGTTTTCACGTAATAATTCTGCTCGACGATGTGAGCGAGATAGACAGGTGCTTTTTCGCTAATGTCTTGAGGAGACATTTTATCGTTAATTGGCGGATTCAACCCTTCGTCAAACTTAGAACTCCGGGATAGCCATCGAACTGCTGTTTTTTCATCGATGAATTGCCCTTCTTGGAAGAAGTGATCTTTTGGATTAAAGTTCTTTGCAGATAACCGGAGAAGTCCCTCTTCAACTTCCCCAATATCGTATTTGCTATACACTTGGTTGACTATCAGGCCCCGGCTCGCACTCTTTTTAAACGGCAGTAATGTCCGGTAATAGTTCTCATTCAACTGCACTTCCGGTATCAGTACCGTTTCTGGTTGGATGTCTTCGTTTTCTTGTATAATTTCTTCTTTTTCCGGACCAATCGAAGGGATACATCCTCCAAGGAACAGCACTGCTGCGACTGCCGGAATTATAGATAACCTTTTCATTTCGTTTTACCCCTTTACTTCCAGCACTTCTATGAGCTTAACTTCATCCCATACGTCAATGCCAAGCTCTTCTGCTTTCGCAAGTTTCGATCCCGCGTCTTCCCCCGCAATGACGAGGTCAGTTTTCTTACTAACACTGCCGCTCACTTCGCCACCGAGCGCTTCGATTTTCTCTTTCGCTTCGCCGCGCGTCAAAATGGACAACTTCCCGGTTAAGACGACTTTTTTGCCGACAAATGGTCCTTCGTCAGGAATCTCTTGCTGAGTACGTCCTTTATAGTCCATATTAACGCCGTAAGTTTTTAGCTTCTGAATAACTTCGACTACGTCTTCATTGCAGAAGTACGTTTCAATAGAATCGGTAACTTTCTCTCCAATTTCATGGAGAGCAAGCAACTGTTCAGGCTCTGCAGCAATCAGTTTATCTAACGAACCAAATTCACGAGATAGTAGCGTTGCGGCTTTTTCACCGACGTGACGGATACCAAAACCGAATAACAGTTTTTCCAATGAATTCTCTTTCGATGCAGCAATTGCTGATACGAGATTCGATGCTGACTTTTCACCCATACGATCCAATTCGAGTAATTGTGCTTCCGTCAACCCATACAAATCCGAAAAGTCTTTGATGAGCTCTGCTGTGTAGAGTTGGTCAACAACACGTTCGCCAATTCCTTCGATGTTCATCGCATTACGAGAAACGAAGTGAATGAGCCCTTCTTTTAGTTGTGCAGGGCACTGTGGATTCACACATCGAAGCGCAACCTCACCTTCGATGCGCACGAGTTCCGAGTCACAAACTGGACAGCTTTTAGGCATATCAAACGGCTCTTCGTTACCCGTACGCTTTTCAACGATTGGTGCGATAACTTCCGGAATGATATCTCCCGCTTTACGAATTGTGACATAATCGCCAATCCGTATATCCTTTTCATGGATCAAGTCTTCGTTATGCAAAGACGCACGTCCTACTGTCGTTCCAGCAACACGAACAGGCTCAAGAATTGCAGTCGGGGTTACCGTTCCTGTCCGACCGACACTCAGTTCGATATCGAGTAGTTTCGTTACAACTTCTTCAGCAGGAAACTTGTAAGCAGTTGCCCATCGAGGACTTTTCGCTGTGTACCCAAGCTGTTCCTGATCTTCAAAAGGATCTACTTTGATGACAATTCCATCGATTTCGTAGTCAAGATTAGAGCGTTTGTCTCCCCAACTACTTACGTATTCGATCACTTCTTCAATAGATTTGCACCGTTTTCGTTCATGGTTTGTGACGAGGCTAAGTTCGTCAAGATAATCGAGCGCTTCTGCGTGAGCGGTTTGACCGTACGCTTCACCGTCTCCGCCAATTCCATAGAGGAACACAGCCAGATTACGGCTCCCTGCAATTTTTGGATCGAGCTGGCGCAGTGATCCTGCAGCTGCATTCCGTGGGTTTGCAAACGGCTCATCTCCTGCTTCGTCACGCGCTTCGTTTAATCGAACGAACGACTTCTTCGGCATGTAAGCTTCGCCACGTACTTCGATAGTAATTGGCTCACTAAGCTTAAGTGGAATGGAGCGGATTGTCTTCAAGTTGGCAGTGATATCCTCACCGACAGAACCGTCACCACGCGTGGATCCTTGGACAAATCGACCGTTTTCATATTTCAATGAAACAGCAAGTCCATCAATTTTCAATTCACATATATAGGACACGTTGTCGCCGACCGCATCTCGTACTCGGCGGTCAAATTCACGAATGTCATCTTCGTTAAACACGTTCGACAAACTGAGCATTGGGTAATCGTGTTCCACTTTTGTGAATCCTTCTAGCACGCTCCCCCCTACCCGCTGAGTAGGAGAGTCTGGGTAAATTAAATCCGGATTGTCTGCTTCAATTGCGAGAAGTTCTTGCATCAGTTTGTCATAGTCCGCGTCAGTCGCTACCGGTTTGTCGTGCACATAATAGGCGCGTCCATAGTCCGTTAGCAACTTATTCAATTCCGCCACACGCTGTTCGAGTTCGTTGCGATCGTTCACACTGTGTTCCTCCTCTTACAATTTTTCGATTGGAGCAAATTTAGCAAGTAGTCGTTTAATGCCGACTTCAGGAAAAGCGATATCGAGTTCTACGTCATCCGCTGAACCTTTTACGCTGACGACTGTACCTGTTCCCCACTTTTTGTGCGCAGCTTTGTCGCCTGCTTTCCATCCTAGCTTCTCCCCACCAGTCGATTCATAGACAGGCTTTTTAACAGCAGGTCGTTTTGGCGAGTCTAATCGTGACCCGCCACCACCGAATGAGAATCCGCCTGATGCATTTTCTTCTTCAATTATCTCTTCAGAAATCTCTTTAATAAAACGAGATGGATTGTTATAGCTAAACTTTCCGTACAGCATCCGACTCGATGCCGAGGAGATGAATAATTTTTGTTCTGCACGTGTAATGGCAACGTACGCAAGACGTCGTTCTTCTTCCATTTCTTCGTCGTTACCAATAGAACGAGCATGAGGGAAAATATTTTCTTCCGCTCCGATGACAAAGACGACCGGGAACTCCAGTCCTTTTGCAGAGTGCATTGTCATTAGGACGATTTTTTCTGTGGATTGGTTCTCTTCTTTATCTAGTGAATCGATATCTGCAATTAGAGCAAGATCCGTCAAAAAAGCAACGAGTGATTTGTCTCCTTCGTCTTCTTCCGCACGCTTTTCAAACGCTTCCGTAACGGATAAAAACTCATCAATATTCTCGAGACGACTCTCTGACTCAATCGTTTTTTCCCGCTCTAGCATTGCGCGGTATCCGCTTTTATCCAATACTTGCTCTGTCAATTCTTTGACAGACAAAAACTCTTGCATCTGCGTGAAGTTTTTGATCATATCCCGGAACTTTGCGGACTCTTCAGCTGCCTTCTTTGTTAACCCCATAAAGTCCAACTCTTGCATCGCATCGAAAATGGAACGATCATCTTGAATCGCAAATCGCGCCATTCGTTCGAAGGAGGTGGCACCTATACTTCGTTTCGGTTCGTTAATGATACGTGCAAGCGCAAGATCATCATCGTTATTTGAAATGAGGCGTAAGTAGGCCAGTAAGTCTTTGATTTCCTTACGATCATAGAACTTCGTACCGCCGACAATCGTATATTCCAGGTTCGATTTCACTAGATATTCTTCAATCATCCGAGATTGAGCGTTCGTTCTATAGAGCACAGCAAACTGGTCGAGTGAATAACCTTCTTCCTGCTGCAACTCGATGATTTTGCGGACAACAAATTGAGACTCGTCTTTTTCGTCGCTCGCTTTATAAACGATAATCGAATCGCCTTCTGCATTATCAGTTCGTAAGCGTTTATCATAGCGACTTTCATTGTTTTTAATGACATCATTGGCCGCTTGCAGGATATTTTGAGTCGAACGGTAATTTTGTTCGAGTAAAATGACTTCCGCATCTTTGTAATCCTTTTCAAACGAGAGGATGTTGCCAATATCGGCACCACGCCATTTGTAGATCGACTGATCCGAGTCACCAACGACACAAATGTTACGGAATTTCTCCGCCAACATTTGAACGAGACGGTATTGCGCGTGGTTGGTATCCTGGTATTCATCCACATGAATATACTGGAACTTGTCCTGATAGAACTCAAGTACATCTGGTACTTGTTCAAACAATCGGAGTGTCAACATGATCAAATCATCGAAATCGAGTGACTGGTTCTTACGCAACTTTTTCGTATATCCTTCGAAGACGTCTGCAATGACCCGATCGTAAGGATTCGATTCGTTAACGCCTGCCCGGTATTCTTTAGCGTCGATGCATTCGTTTTTCGCTGAACTGATAATATTTAGAAGTGTTCGTGGATCATATTGCTTTGGGTCCAGGTTCTTCTCTTTCAGAACGGATTTAATAGCGGACAACTGGTCGGAGGAGTCTAAAATGGAGAAACTCTTAGCGAAGCCGATCCGGTCGATATTGCGACGTAAAATCCGTACGCACATCGAGTGGAATGTTGAGACCCACATCCGATCCCCTGAACCTTCACCGAGTATTCCATCAATTCGGTTTCTCATTTCCCGCGCTGCTTTGTTTGTAAATGTGATGGCAAGAATTTTAGACGGATAAACGTCTTTTTCAATAACAAGATACCCGATACGATGCGTCAAAACGCGTGTTTTACCGGATCCTGCCCCTGCCATGATGAGCAAAGGACCTTCCGTTTTTTTCACGGCTTTCGCCTGTTCAGGGTTCATACCCTTCAGTAAGTCTTTTCCGAGTTCTTTCATAAGTTTCAACCGCCTTTTAGGAACATTTGTTCTTCATTATACACGAAATCACTTTGGACTGGAAACGGCTTTTACCGCATCCACTGTCGCTAGTGCTTTTTTCAAATCTTCATAGATGACGTTCCCAATAACGATTGTATGTGCTATCGCAGCCATCTCCTCGGCTTGAGCTGTCGAACGGATTCCGCCACCATAGACGAGCCGGGTTTCATCCAACACTGATGCTGCCGCGCTCACGATTTTCGGATCGCCATACGTCCCGCTGTATTCCAAGTAAAAAATCGGAAGTTTGAACAAATGCTCCGCCATACGAGCGTAGCCGACAACATCTTCTTTCGTTGGGATTTCTGTAGCTCCCGTGAGTTGGGCTGCTTTACATTCCGGATTCATAATGCAATAACCTTCTGTTGCGACTTCTTCCCATTTCATCATATGACCGAATTCTTTCAATGCTTCCAGATGGATCCCATTCATCCACTTGACGTCGGTTGCGTTTAGTACAGTTGGGATGAAGTAATAGTCGAACCCGAATGTGACGGCTTCTACATCTGATACTTCAAGGGCTAACGGTACAGCGTATCGTCTAAGTCGCGCGAGTAAATCGAGTACACCTTCCAGTGTGATGTTGTCTGTTCCCCCGATAATTATTCCGTCTGTTCCTGATTCTGCGAGCTGTTCAAGCGCCTCGTCTGAAATCTCTTTTGCCGGGTCTAATTTAAAGGCATGACGCCATGATTGATAGTCCATTTTCAGTCACCTGCTTTTTCGTTAGTACGTTCTTTCAAGTATAGCAAAAAACGCGTGCCGATTCTCGTTGGCGCACGTAGAAATGAAAAAACCGGTCAGCAATTAGCTGTTTCCGGTTTTTTACGTTAATTTTCTTCAGATGTTGTGTCTTTTTTTTCGTTCAAACGATCGACAATCAAATTATAACCGCCTGAGCCGTAATCGACGCATCGACGAATTCTGGAGATGGTTGCAGTACTCGCACCCGTTTCCTTTTGTATTTTGTCATACGTATGTTTCTTTTTCAGCATGACAGCTACGTCTAGTCGCTGTGATAGGGATTGGACTTCACCGATTGTGCATAAGTCATCAAAGAACGCATAGCATTCATCCAAATCTTTCAGCTCCAAGATTGAACGGAACAGCTGATCTGTCTGCTCGCCTTTTATCTTTTCAAGCATAGGGAACTACCTCCATCCTTAAGGGGTATACGTTGTCGTCGTACCTATCGACTGTTCTCGAACGATATGAACCCAGGTCTGTCCAGGAACCAATTTCGCTGGAACGCCATGTTGGACGGGTGTAATCACACCGTCAATCAGTTTCCACTCAAGTTGAAGCGCGACACCATTTTGAAATAACATGGCAGGTCCGCCTGTTGTGAGATCCAACGATTGGCGCCCTTCAGCGTCTATTGTCGAATAAGGTGCTTCCATCACTAGAATATTAGCAGGTGTGACTTTTTTATCATCTGCTTTGTCTGTCGTAATGATTCCATTGACCACTCGTTCATAGACTTTCTTCTCAGGGTCAAAACTGTACGTACTTGTGAAATTAGCGTCTGGCATACCGACAATAATTGTCGATGCAAGCTCTCCTAGTTTAGCACTTTCCGCATTAGGATGGAACGAAAGCGTCGGTACTTTGGTGATTTTTGAGTCTATGGACAAATCCTCCATCGCGGCTTCCACATGTTCTTTTGAAATGTAGGAGTTGTGCGGTGCTTTCCGATCACTGGATCGAACAAAATATGTGCCATCGTACTGCATGCCGTTAATGTTATCGACAACTTCCGCTTTCAACAATTCCTTCGCTTCCGGACTATAACCGTGTGCGATGTAAAATGCGTCCAGCCCTTCAGCGATGTCGATGAAATAATCACGGGCGCTACGAATGGGTCCGATTTCTTCGGGAAGTTCGCTCTGATAAAGCGCGAGCAATCGAGTGATATTTCCTTCAGCGAGCACTTCATAAACGATATCCGCCTGGCTCAAGCCTGATTGAGGACGTGCCAGTGGATGATTATTAATGGTTGCAAGAATCGGTCGGCGATCCGAAGTTTCTGTTTGGACTCCAGTGAATGGAGCGGTTGGTTGGTTTGTCGCTGCTTGCTCAGTTGGCTCTTCTGTTGCTGCCTCTGCTTCCGGCAGTTGTTCTGTGTCTTTTGCACACCCGACAAGTAAGACCTGTCCAGCAAGTAGTGCAGAGAAAAGTACTTTCCTTACATTCATAGTCGCTCTCCTATCGTTCTGTTATGGGAACTAATACTTTATTTCTCATGACATCCGCTACACCGAGTTGCGTGATCCGGACGTATGGCAAATGAGTGGACTGCAAGAATAGTAAACTGTAAACTGCGTCTCCTTTTTCATATCCTCTATCGCGTAAGGCTTGTTTGAAAACACGCTCTTGTTCGCGTAGCACTTCAATAGGTTGATTGGATAGGCTTCCTCCAATCAGGAGCGGTAGTTCACATAAAACCTCACCATTTTCAGCGAGTACAATTCCTCCGCCGATCTGCTTCAGATGACGGAACGCACGAAGCATTTCGTGCTTGTCTTTTCCTATTAAAATAATGTCGCCTGTATTCGAATAGGAAGAAGCGAGTCCTTGTACGGAGCGCGCGAATCCTTTAATAACGGTCGCAATCCGCCAGTTCCCGTTGCGGTCAACGAGTGCGAGGAAAGACTCATCGTGATTGTCTCCCATTCGATCTGCGGATAGATCCACAGTCGTCTCATACGGCTTCGTGATGACGTCGTTTAGCATATCGATTCCAATTGGTTCCGTTGCAGTTACATCTTCTAGTGTTAGATCGAAATCCGGCGCGAACTCGGGGAATACCGACCAATCAGCTTTTTTGAATTCGGCACACGCTTGTCCATCCCGCTTTAGCCAGACGCCTTTTGATAACACGTCCGTCGGGTTCGGTTCTTGTATGTCTGATAAAAAGTTCAATGTCGCAAATCGTCCCGGTGCAATCACACTATGCAACTCATCGATATCGTAGTACCTCGCGATGTTATACGATGCCATTTGATAGGCATCGATCGGGTCCACCCCAACCTCTAACGCAATCCGGATACATTTATCCATCACACCGTCTTCATGAAACAATGGCGGTGAACCGTCTGTTGTCATCATCAAATGATCGAACACATCGAGTTCTTTTTCAATGATGCCTTCAAGCAACGGTTTCAAATCAGGTCGGATCGAGGACTCACGGAGCGTCACCGCGTAGCCTTGCAGCAAGCGTGCTTCCACTTCATCTGCCGTCATCGATTCGTGGTCACCGTTGACACCAAGCAGACGCATACGAGCGAGTGTACGTTCAGAGGCTCCTGGGAAATGTCCTTCGACCTTTTTACCGAGCTGCTTCGCTTTTTGAAGGGATGCAGTCATGACAGGATCACCTTTTAGTAAACGAGGCCATCCTGTAAGCTCTCCACCCATCAACACATCATCGCGCTTCAGCCATTCAGCAACTTTTTCAGGTGCAAAGACTTCCGCTTCGTTTTGCAAATTCGTTTGTGAATCCATACGCGCCCACCAGTAGAAGGAAAACGGGAGTTCTTTCAATTGGTCGAGTAACGTGAACGCCTGCTGTTGGTTAATCGACATGAGCAACATCAAATTATCCGCTAAAAACGTAGTTGTCCCGTGTTGCGCAGCGAATTGAGCGAACGTTTCCGGGTTATATAATTGAAACGGGTGAACGTGTGGTTCTATGTATCCTGGCACAATCAACTTATCCGCAGCATCGAACAGCTCCGCGCCTTCTGTAAGGACAGGCATCCGTTCGCCTGCATAGAGAACTCTTCCGTGTTTGATCCAAATGGTGCCCGTCTTCCACTGTTTTAAGATTGAATGTAAGTACGTTGCATTCGTGATGATTAAATCTGGCGCTTCTTTTCCGTCAATGACAGCAAGTTGTGAAGCGATGTCTTCCGCGTTCCACATGGCAATCGTCTCCTTTATCATCCTAAGCTACATTCATCCTACCATAGGTTGGAAAGAGTGAATAGATAGTGAATGAAGGAACTGAGCGTGTTAGTCTCGAATTTGGAGTGTGAAGATTTAATAAGGAGTGTGATTTGTAATGACAGATCGAGTGACATTCGATACGGATACTGCAACAGAATATGATCGTGGAATCCGGCGGACATTGCCGACGTATGACGGGCTTGTTCGTCTGGCGAACTCCGCCATTCGAATGCGGGCAGTTGAGCATTCGAAGGTATTTGTAGTGGGGGCCGGAGGTGGAAACGAGTTACTTGAGTTTGCGGAAAGTAATCCATCATGGACGTTCACCGCAGTAGACCCTTCAGAACCGATGTTGAAGGAAGCTCGCGCGAAAGTGGAAGGACGATTCGGTGCAGGGCGGGTAGAGTTTGTCTTTGGCAGTGCGGAGGATGTACCTGAGGATGAAATCTTCGATGCTTCATCGTGTTTGCTAGTGTTGCATTTTGTAGAGAGCATGGTTTCAAAATTGGAGTTGTTGCGGGCGATTCGGAAACGCATGAAGCCTGGTGCCCCGTTTGTCATCGCATCTATGGTCGGCGACCGGGAAGACGCGTCGTTCGATGAATTATTCGGGTTGTGGCGACCGGGAAGACGCGTCGTTCGATGAATTATTCGGGTTGTGGCGACAGTGTTGGATCGATCGCTCATCACTTTCCCGAGCACAAGTGCTGGAAATGGAAAAAACGGTGCGCGCGTTGTCGTTTATTCCAGGTAGTCGTCTCGAGGCACTGTTGGCGGAAGCTGGTTTCGGAGAAATCACTCAGTTTTTCCAGACAAACTTTTTTAGTGCCTGGTTGTGTGTCGCTGAGTAAGGAAGCAGTGGGTTCATGATCATATTTCGTTGTTTATGATCATTTTTCTTGAGTTATGAGCGCTTTGGCTGATTTATGATCGCTTTCCCTGGGTTATGATCGCTTTCCCTGGGTTATGATCACTTTCCCTGGGTTATGATCACTTTCCTTGGTTTATGAGCGCTTTCCCTGATTTATGATCACTTTCCTCCGGTTTATGATTACTATTAACAAACTGGCTCGCACAAATTACTAGCACTAGGCTAGACCACCATGTATATCTAACTAATCAATATGAATAACATCCGTCTTTTTCGGTTACGCTGAGTACAATAATTGTATTTCCGAAAAGGAGGGGTTTGAGATGACTGAAAGCAAGAAACCAGAGATGCCGCCATTCATGAAATCAATATCCGATGCATTGCCCTCCTCCTTCGACCTATTGCACGTTCCCCTTGCGCTCGATGACGCACATGCTCATCTTCTTTATATGAAAACAGTGGTAGACGGACAAACCCTTCAGCAAACAGTCATTAAACCCTTTTTCGAGTTGGACGATGCGCGCAAATTCGCTGCCTACATACAAGGACTCCCCAATCGATTAGATCCTCCTCAACCTGATGAGCTGCTTACTATGCTCACTTCAGGGTTTGTACTCGTCTATGCGGGTTCCACCTACAGTATTCTCGAAGTAAGAAAGTTAGGAAATACAATTCAAGGACCTACAATTGCTGAGACAACCATTCACGGTCCCCAACTGGCACTCTGTGAAGATTTAGAAACTAATGTCAGCATCGTTCGGCAACATTACCATCAGCCCAATCTATATGTTGAAACCCAACAATTAAACGATAAAAGCGGAATGTCGATAGCACTTCTTTACGATGAAAAGGAGGTAAACGTTGATGTGCTTCGTCGTGTAAAAGAAAAGCTGGACGCACTGGACGAACCTCTTATTCAATCGGCTGGTGAATTAGCTGTCCGTCTTACAAGCAGGAAATATTCGCTATTTCCAACTTCCATATTAACTGAACGTCCCGATCGGATCGTTTATAACTTAACGGGTGGTAAAATTATCTTACTAGTGGACAACACTCCTTATGCGATTGTTTTACCCGTTATCTTCTTCGACTTCATGGTTTCAATGGAAGAAAACTACCATACCTATATAATTTCCCTTTACAACACATTACTGGGTTGGTTTGGTTTGCTTAATTGTTTGCTGTTGCCTAGTTTGTATGTTGCATTTAGCGCTTATTCGCCAGAAGTATTACGAACTGAACTAACCTTAACCATCGCAGGAAGTCGGATTGGCATTCCTTACCCTTCTTTTATAGAAGTCATCATCATGCTTCTCTTTGTAGAATTACTCACAGAGGCCAGTGTGCGGCTTCCTAGATCCATTAATGCAGCTGCTACAACAGTAGGCGGATTGATTTTAGGGACTGCTGCAACAGAAGCCTCCCTCGCCTCCAATGTTCTCATCATGGTCGTTGCCATCGTGGCAATTTCCACATTTGTTATACCTATGACCGAACTTGGATTTGCAGTCAGGATTGGAAGAATGATCCTTATCCTATTTACATCACTATTCGGGTTGATTGGCCTTGTATCTGGATCGCTATTACTAATTATTCACCTTACAAACATGGACAGCTTCGGTGAACCGTATTTAAGAATCGGATGGCGCAGTAAGCGTAGTGAAAAGATGGTGGATAGCGAGTGAGTCGTTTCCTGTATTACTTAATATTAACTAATATGTTAGCTATCATCATGACGCCCATTCCCCGTATTTTACTGTTACAATCCGCTGATGGCGCCATCGGTTCTATGTTGATTGGGACTGTAGTTGGAGTGCTATTTACGTACATCACAGTGAAGTTTTTTATACAATTTCCAGGTAAGGACCTAATTGAGCTATTACAGAAGTACACCTCCTCATGGGTTCGCGTTCCCGTGACTATTTACTTTGCACTCATGTGGTTTATAGCTGGGCTTATCACCCTCGTCATGACCGTATTTTTGCTCATTACATTCCTAACACCGGAGATGTCCATCTATACGATTGCACTATCCTTATTAATCACTGTATTTTTTGGTGTGCTCCTCAAGTCCAAAAGTGTTCTATTTACACTGGAAATCGTTTTAATTCTTATGGTTCCAGTAGGTATTCTCATTTTTATCAAACTTTACTCCAGTAGTGAGTTTGACTGGGACCAAGCACGTTTGGCTGTCATGCATATTAACGAAATACCTAAGTATAGTTCCTTTGTAGCCACCATTTTCACATTTATGGGGTGTGCCAATCTCATTATTTATAACAAGTACTTTAAGGAAAAACAGAATCTCTCCATCCTTTCACTTATCATAATAGGGGCATTTGGTGTGTTCATGCTCGTTACGTCTTACTTCGTTCCCATTGGACTATCCGGTTTTGACCAAATAGATCAGCTCATCTTCCCTTGGACTACTTCTGCAGATGCAGTCCGGATGAAATTTGGGATCATCGAACGTGTCGTATTCATTTTCATGTTTCTTTTCGTGACTATATCCTTTATCAGCATGATCGTCCATTGGCACGTCGCTTACAAGTTAATCTTGAGTGTTTTCCGAATGAAGTCATTACAAGTCAAGCAGCAGAATTTCACGCCATTTCTCGTTGTGCTGGTTTTCTCAATAATTGGGTTGTGGCTCTCTGCACAGCTCTCACAATACCAACTCTATCAATACGCAAGATATTTCTATTACACACTCCCACTACTCGTAGCCGTTTTGTTTTTCACCATGTTGGCTATTAAGAGAGGGGCTTCTCAATGAAAACTAATTGGATGAAAGTTATTCTCCTTACCACTCTATTAATTGCACTAACTTCGGCTATTTCTGGATGTGGATACAAAGGTGTAGATAAACGCTCATTTGTCGTTGGTTTTGGTGTCGATCCAGCGAAAGAGCCTGGAAACAAGTATAGAATCACACTAAAACTTGCGAAGCCTATCGCCTCCTTAAAATCGTCTACAAAGAATGAATATGCGTATTTGATCCACGAAAGTGATTCAATTGCAGAAGCCATTCGTTTTTTGGAAACACGAGATGATAAGATTTTGGATTTCAGCCAAACAAAAATCCTTGCACTAAATGAAGATGTGCTACAAGGAGACTTATTCCCGTTAATGGATTATTTCGTCAGACGTGGGGACCTTCAACTGCTTCTATATGTACTCATGGCCAAGCCAAACGCTGAAGAAGTATTAAGAGTCCAGCCTACGCTTGAATCTGCTGGTGAAAATGCACTCTATAACTATTTCGACAATACAGGAACTGAAAGTCCTTTTGTCGTGACAACCTTTTTATTCGAATTCCGACGTGATTATGATACTAAAGGAAAAAGTACTGTTCTTCCCATTGTTAAAGCAAACGACTCGGGCTCACAGTATACGGTGAACCACTCAATTGTTTTAAAGAATAATGTCGATCCAGTTGTCTTAAATCCAACTGACACAAAAATCTACAATACACTTTTGAAAAATGCTGCAGGGTATGGATATCGAATCGAAAGTGAGGGATATAAATTTACACTTGCAATGGATCGCGTAAATATGAAAATAAAGGTGGTTGCAGGGAAAGGGCAAAAACCTCGCGCTGAAGTTAGGATAAAAGCAGTTGGATCTATAAATGAATCCAACAAGCTATTAAAACTAAAAGACCTTGATTACTATAGTGAAATTTCAAGTAAACAATTCGGTAAGCAAGTGAAGGAACTACTCATAGATCTTCAAGAGAAGGATGTCGATCCATTTGGTTTTGGGTTAAAGTACCGATCTACACGTCTAAACACCAAACATACGATTGAAGATTGGAAAGCAATCTATCCAGAGCTTGAATTTGACGTAAAAGTGGATATGCAACTAAAGTCAGTCGGTGCAATGGAATAAAAAAAAGTTTCGGCGGTTGAGCCGAAACTTTTTTGTGCTATTAAACAAGACCAATACGTTCAAAAATCAAATCGATTTTTTGCAGGTGATAGTTATAGTCAAAGCATTCATCGATTTCTTCATTATTCAAATGACCAGTAATCGTTGAATTCCCTTTTACCAACTCTTTGAACGAGCATTGCTCATCCCATGATTGTGCTGTCAAAGGCTGTACCGTATCATATGCTGATTCACGTGACATCCCTTTGTCAATCAATGACAACAACACACGTTGTGAGTAAATCAATCCATGTGTGCGATCCATATTACGCTTCATGTTTTCAGGATAAACCGTCAAGTTCTTCATGATATTGCCGAAACGGTTCAGCATATAATTGAGCGCTATCGTCGCGTCCGGTAAGATCACACGCTCTGCAGATGAATGAGAGATATCCCGTTCATGCCATAGTGGTACGTTTTCATAAGCAGTTATCATATACCCACGAATGAGACGTGAAAGACCTGCCATATTTTCTGATCCAATCGGGTTGCGTTTGTGTGGCATTGCAGAAGAACCCTTTTGCCCCTTAGCAAAGAACTCTTCAACTTCACGTGTTTCTGATTTTTGAAGGCCACGGACTTCAACAGCGAATTTCTCAATAGAAGTCGCGATGAGTGCCAATGTTGACATGTACTGTGCATGACGGTCTCTTTGTAGCGTTTGTGTAGAAACAGGTGCAGGAGTTAGCCCCAATTTCTCACAAACGTATTGTTCTACGAATGGATCGACGTTTGCATACGTTCCCACTGCTCCAGAGATTTTACCGGCTTGCACAGATGCAGCAGCAGCATCAAAACGTTCAAGGTTCCGCTTCATCTCTTCATGCCATAGCGCAAGTTTTAATCCAAATGTTGTAGGTTCAGCATGCACACCATGCGTACGTCCCATCATTACCGTAAACTTATGCTCTTTTGCTTTTACAGCAAGGATGTCGATGAATCTCACGATATCTGCACGCAAAATCTGATTTGCTTGCAGCAACAAGTAGGACAGTGCTGTATCGACAACGTCTGTGGAAGTAAGTCCATAATGAACCCATTTACGTTCTTCCCCTAATGTTTCTGAAACTGCACGTGTAAAAGCAACAACATCATGGCGAGTTTCTTTTTCAATTTCAAGAATACGATCAACAGAAAATCCAGCATTTTCGCGAATTTTCTTAACATCCTCCTTAGGTACATCTCCAAGCTCTGCCCATGCTTCGCTCGCTAAGATTTCCACCTCAAGCCAAGCATTGTATTTGTTTTCATCTGTCCAAATTGCTCCCATTTCAGGTCGTGTATACCGTTCGATCATCGTGTGTTTCCTCCTTGGCTATCTTCTATTATTCAGTATTTGCTAATATCCCTTTAAATTGAATCATCTGGCGTACAGGAACGTACTCGCCATCTCGCTCTTCAAATAGAGGCTCTTCACGGCGTCCAGCAGGCATATAGCCTTCTGCTTTCATCCGATCGAGACAGTCAGAGATTGTCTCATGCTCTTCAACTTGAAACCATACTGTTTTTCGTTGGCTCACTTGAATAACTTTCCCTTCTTAACTGACTTAACCCAGAATCCTCCACGAATCGTTTTCGGTTCATAAGAGATGATAAATGCCTTCGGATCAAGTTCAGAAATCGTAGCATAAAGTTTGAGCTCATACTTACGTGGAGTGAGTATCTGCATTGCAGAACGATTCCCCCCCAGCCCATGAGCAGCCCAATCCGTTACACCATATCCTTTTGTTCGTAACACCGAAGCCAGCTCTTTATTGAGCTCGTCGGTAATGACGTTTACAGTTATATACCCAAGTGCCATTTTCTCTTCAATTTTTGTCCCAACTACTACACCTGTACCAAAACCAAGTGCATAGGCAACTAAGTTTTGAATCTGATCTAGACTATCTAATACGAGACCAAGTCCTACTACATAGACTACCACTTCAAACATACTAACGAGGGCTGCAAGATAACGGTATCCTTTTAGCGTTAAAATCAAGCGTATGGTAGAAAATGTTACATAAACAATATTAATCACAAAGATAATCAAAACCATTATCCAAGGATTCATAGGGCACCCCTCCATTCTACATGATACATAGTACAGGTGTAACGGTATGATTACAAGTGAATCCAATAACTTGTGCTATTCTAATTTACATAACAGCGAACAAAGCCTCTTCATTGAGAACTGACATTAAATACTGTCGAATCATGTTGGTAGTAACTATGTCGCCTGGTACATCGTTGACGTTCGCTAATGTACTCCTCTAGTTGTAAATCTGAACATACGTCCTGATTTCCGCTCATAAACACTGGATTCTGATCATAAATTCCGGAATCCGCTCATAAAACCTAATATCTGATCATAAATCTCGATTCACGCTCATAAACTCGAAATGTTGATCATAAACCCCTTTCCCCGCTCATATACTCCACCGGTTCATCCTAACTTTCATTACGTTCAATGGAAGATTTCCTAACATCCAATAATACATTCAAACCAGGCAGATACATTCAAACCAGGCAGCTAAAATGAGTTTCCCCTGAAAACATAGTTCCATCCAATGCATCCCAAAAGTACATACAAAAAAACGAGTTAAGGAATAAATTCCTTAACTCGTTCTTTCAATTGCCCGGCAACGTCCTACTCTCACAGGGGGAAGCCCCCTACTACCATCGGCGCTGAAGAACTTAACTTCCGTGTTCGGTATGGGAACGGGTGTGACCTCTTCGCCATCATTACCAGACAAATTGAGCTTGTTCGCTCAAAACTGGATAAAACCAACATTGAATTCAAGACAGCCTTACGGCTCTTTAACTTATATTTGGGAAAGTCCTCGATCTATTAGTATCTGTCAGCTCCACATGTCGCCATGCTTCCACACCAGACCTATCCACCTCATCATCTTTGAGGGATCTTACTTACTTGCGTAATGGGAAATCTCATCTCGAGGGGGGCTTCATGCTTAGATGCTTTCAGCATTTATCCCGTCCACACATAGCTACCCAGCGATGCCTTTGGCAAGACAACTGGTACACCAGAGGTGTGTCCATCCCGGTCCTCTCGTACTAAGGACAGCTCCTCTCAAATTTCCTGCGCCCGCGACGGATAGGGACCGAACTGTCTCACGACGTTCTGAACCCAGCTCGCGTACCGCTTTAATGGGCGAACAGCCCAACCCTTGGGACCGACTACAGCCCCAGGATGCGATGAGCCGACATCGAGGTGCCAAACCTCCCCGTCGATGTGGACTCTTGGGGGAGATAAGCCTGTTATCCCCGGGGTAGCTTTTATCCGTTGAGCGATGGCCCTTCCATGCGGAACCACCGGATCACTAAGCCCGTCTTTCGACCCTGCTCGACTTGTAGGTCTCGCAGTCAAGCTCCCTTATGCCTTTGCACTCTACGAATGATGTCCGACCATTCTGAGGGAACCTTTGGGCGCCTCCGTTACTCTTTAGGAGGCGACCGCCCCAGTCAAACTGTCCGCCTGACACTGTCTCCTGCCCGGATCACGGGCAAGGGTTAGAAGTCCAATACAGCCAGGGTAGTATCCCACCATTGCCTCCTCCGAAGCTAGCGCTCCGGTCTCTTAGGCTCCTACCTATCCTGTACAGGCTGCACCGGAATTCAATATCAGGCTACAGTAAAGCTCCACGGGGTCTTTCCGTCCTGTCGCGGGTAATGCGCATCTTCACGCATATTATAATTTCACCGAGTCTCTCGTTGAGACAGTGCCCAGATCGTTACGCCTTTCGTGCGGGTCGGAACTTACCCGACAAGGAATTTCGCTACCTTAGGACCGTTATAGTTACGGCCGCCGTTTACTGGGGCTTCAATTCAAAGCTTCGCTTGCGCTAACCTCTCCTCTTAACCTTCCAGCACCGGGCAGGCGTCAGCCCCTATACGTCACCTTACGGTTTTGCAGAGACCTGTGTTTTTGCTAAACAGTCGCCTGGGCCTATTCACTGCGGCTCTCTCGGGCTATTCACCCTACCAGAGCACCCCTTCTCCCGAAGTTACGGGGTCATTTTGCCGAGTTCCTTAACGAGAGTTCTCTCGATCACCTTAGGATTCTCTCCTCGCCTACCTGTGTTGGTTTGCGGTACGGGTACCTCCCACCTCGTTAGAGGCTTTTCTTGGCAGTGTGAAATCAGGGACTCCAGGGTATACACCCCTTGCCATCACAGCTCAATGTATTAGAAACGGGATTTGCCTCGTTTCACACCTCACTGCTTAGACGCGCATAACCAACAGCGCGCTCACCCTATCCTTCTGCGTCACCCCATCACTCAAACGGTGGGGAGGTAGTACAGGAATATCAACCTGTTGTCCATCGTCTACGCCTATCGGCCTCGACTTAGGTCCCGACTGACCCTGAGTGGACGAGCCTTCCTCAGGAAACCTTGGGCATTCGGTGGAAGGGATTCTCACCCTTCTTTCGCTACTCATACCGGCATTCTCACTTCCAAGCGCTCCACCAGTCCTTCCGGTCTAGCTTCAACGCCCTTGGAACGCTCTCCTACCACTGACACCAAAGGTGTCAATCCGCAGTTTCGGTGATTCGTTTAGCCCCGATACATTTTCGGCGCAGCGCCACTCGACCAGTGAGCTATTACGCACTCTTTAAATGATGGCTGCTTCTGAGCCAACATCCTGGTTGTCTGGGCAGCGCCACATCCTTTTCCACTTAACGAATACTTTGGGACCTTAACTGGCGGTCTGGGCTGTTTCCCTCTCGACTATGGACCTTATCACC